>JAUHZH010000293.1 GCA_030426065.1 Gammaproteobacteria bacterium | reverse complement strand
AACGATTTTTTCTCTTTTGAAGAAATTTCATCAAAAGTCGGTAAATCATCGGTGTCACCATCGACTTTGGTTTTTTGCAAACGCGGCTCAATGATTTTGTCGGTGATGTACCAACCCACCAATATGATGAACAAGCAGGATGCTGAAGTGAAATACCAGTTGTTCAACGGATTGATGAACATGTCTGGTTGGATGATTTGTGCCGCTGGTTGGGTGAAGTTGGCCAGCAATGGATCGATACCCGACGGTACAAAATTGGCACTGAATCCACCACTGACGCCAGCAAAAGCAGCCGCTATACCCGCCAATGGATGGCGGCCCATGGCATAGTAAATCACACCCGCCAATGGAATCACCAAAACATAGCCTGCATCTGTGGCGGTGTGAGACACAATCGCCACCAAAATAATCACAGGTGTCAACAAGGCTTTGGGCGTGCGTTTCAACATCAACTTGATGCCTGTGTTGATGTAGCCTGAATGTTCAGCAACACCCACACCCAGCATGGCCACCAAAACCACACCCAAGGGGGCAAAACCTGTGAAAGTGGTTACCATGGACGTCAAGAAATTGGCTATGGCTTCTCCCGACAATAAATTGTTGATGATGATGGGGTTGCCTGTGCGAGGATCAATGGCACTGAAATCCACGCCAGAGAGTAACCAAGAGAAGACCCAAATGGTCAACAAGGCAAACAAAAAGATGATCGCAGGATCAGGTAATTTATTACCCACCCGCTCTACAAAGTTCAAAAATCGCGTCACAGCCGTGGTTTTGGCTGGTGCTTGGGTTTCAGTTTCGGTCATGTGTCCCTCCAAAAAATTCAGTCAATGGTTATAAACAATTCAGAGGGCTCAATCAAGTTAAATTTTCGTTGGCCACTGACAAGCCGCCTTTCGACTGGATATAAAAATGATCAAGAACTTAAATCATCGCATCAGTCACAACTGACCCGCCAGGCAGACACGTCGCCAGACTCAAAGCCATCGGCAAATATCGCATCACCACAGGTTTCTCGAGTGTACACATTGGTGCCACTTGAACCCACCCTGGGACCGATCAGAATCGTTTCACTGCCCACTGCCCTGGGGCCTGAGAACTCATTCAACTGACAACCGTCTACAGGTCCGCCAACACCATCCAGTGGATAGCTTGGGTCATGGGTGACCACCAAAGGAAATTCAATCTCTGTTATAGCAGCATAAAAGTCCCAAGCGAACTCACCCCCCATGGGCTCGCCAATCAAATCGTCAATCAATTGAATGTGGGTCCCCAAAAAGGTGAATTGGGTGCCAGATCCACTGACCATGCCCAAATCATCTTCATTCCTATCAGCCATATTGGGAAACAGAATGTCTAATACATTGGCTGTGCCTTCAGAGTTGTATGTGAAAATAAATCGGTCACCATAGCTGGCTCCTGATGATTCTTTAACAAATGTGAACCCTTGAGGCGGGGACAAGTTCTCGATGATGGAATGACCGAACACCGGCGGGTTCAGCGCCGTGTTGAACCGAGTGGCCCTCACTTGACCATTGGGTAATTGAGAAACTGTCATGCCCCTGCGCTGTGAATAATTGGTGGCCAATGCTCACGAATGGCACCACCAAAAGGACCAGAAGCTGTGTAACGACCATAAAAAGTGTAATTGCTGCCACCATCATCGGAGGTGAATATTTCTGATTCACTGTCGGTCAGGTCATGAGTCAGGATGAACATGCCATCCGTCGTGGTGCCACAATCTGCATTGTCAAAATTGTTGGTTGTGGTTCCAGGCAAAGTGTTGGTGGACCAATTCGAACCATTGAATCTGGCCACTTCAACATTGAAGTTTTTGATGTAGGGCACCACCACATTGTTGCCCTCAGTGCAAATATCTCCCAAAGCAAAAATGCTGGCTGAAGACTCCAAAGTCACGCTGCTCAACCCGGTGCCATCATATGGCGGCGGGATGCGAATCGCTTCTAAATGGTTGCTGTTGGCACCGCTGCTCCACAGCACCACACCCAACAAGTCGGGAGAGTCCTCATTGGAGAAAGTACCCAGCTTGGCCTCCAAAGGGGCTTCATTGTAAATCGGATAATCGTCCCAAAGGGATGCCCTGACCAAGCCAATTGGGAGAACAAAGAAAACGCCACCACTTGAGACCAATAAGAAAACCTATTCATTTACCTACCCCAAAATAAACGTAAAATAATTATGGCACAAACACCACAACAGCCACAGCAAAAGGGAACTTATTTGATTTCATCCCCAAGCTTTGTTGACTTGTCTATTGGGTGGCCGTACTAATAAACCAGATTCGTTATCACTCACCCAGCCTTGAAGCTATAGAATTTTTTTATTCACCACTGGATTGTTTCAGGCTTTTGATTTTCAAAATCATTTGATCGTTGTAGTTGAATTCATTGCTGACATTGAGGTCAATGGCCTTTTGATAATGCACAACCGCTTGGTCATATTGAGCTGCTGCTTCAAGTCCTTCAGCCAAATCCGCGTGACTCACCCACCAATCCGGATGAACGGTCACATTGATTTCAAACACTTTCAATGCTTCGGCTGGATTTTTATCCACATACAGCAACACATTTCCAATGCCATTCAAGTTCCATTTCAAGTTGTTGAATTCTGTTCCTGGGTTTTCACTGAGAAGTTTTTTGTATGTTTCGATGGCTGTTTGATTTTGGTTGTTCAAAACCATTTGTAAAATTTCAGCCTCCAGCACCAAGTCTTTACGCTTTAAATCAGGCAAAATCATCCGTGATAAATCATTGATGATCATGTCATAGCCAGGATGTTGATAGCCGTTAGAGAAAAATATGATGGTCACTTCATCATCGAGGAATTTTCTAAAACCAGCCAGATTTCCACCTGTAAAACCAACGGACCTAATGCCGTTATTTAAATAACTTGACCACCCGTGAAGGAAATCATCTTTTTGATTGGTGAATGCATATGGCGCCCACATGTCTTTCTTGGTTTGACTGTCAATCAACAAACCATCATCAAGTCTCTTATTCCACTGAATCATCTGATTTAACGTGATATTCAACCCATTCCCGGAATGACCACGCTCACCGACATTGATGTCGTCCTGTTTGAATGTTTTGGCTTTGTTGTTGTAATGATACCGGGTGACCCTGTTGTCTATCTGTGCCATTGCATTGGAAGAAAACAAAACACCTGAGTACTGATCATTGAACTGGTTTTTCAGCACAAAATCCTCAAAACTGATTTGAGTGACTTGCTCGATGATTTGAGCCAACAACCAGTAATTGGTCTGATTGTAACGAAACTGCTTACCTGCATCAAAATCCAAAGGCGATTCAATCAATTGGCTCATCAAGTCGGCATCACTCAAGGTGCTGTCGTAAGCAATGATGTCAGGTAATCCTGAAGAATGACTCAGCAGATGTGCGATGTTCACATGGCTCCAATGGTCAGGCAAGTGATCTAAGTAACGTGTGATGGGGTCTTTGAGGTTGATCAGTTTCTTTTCGACCAATTGAAAAACCGCCGTTGCAGTGATGAGTTTGGTGGCAGAA
>JAUHZH010000292.1 GCA_030426065.1 Gammaproteobacteria bacterium | reverse complement strand
GTTGTTAGAGCACCGCTTAGGTGTGACCCTACTCAAAAGGACAACCCGACGCCAATCATTGACCGAAGCCGGGCAACTGTATTACCAACAATGCCAGAGAATCACAGCCAGTGTGCATGAAGCTGAATCCTTGGTTAAGGATGAGCAGTTGCAATTGTCAGGTGTGATTCGGATGGCGGTACCCTTGAGTTATGGCATTCGCCACATGTCGCCGTTGTTACAGGCATTCCAAAAACAGCATCCCAACATCCAATTTGAACTGGATTTCAATGACAGGATGGTCCACTTGCTAGAAGAAGGATTTGATTTGGGATTAAGAATAGGGCGTTTGGCTGACAGCAGTTTGCGAGCCAAGCATTTAACGGATTTTCAAATACACCTGTGTGCCAGCCAGGAATACTTGTCTCGTCATGGCAATATTGAAGACATGTCATCATTGTCAGATCATGCCTTGGTCAGGTATTCAATGGCACCTGAGTCTTGGCATTTTAAAGACGACAAAGGCCAACAGGTCAGTGTGAAAATGAATCAAACATTGATCAGCAACAGTGGAGAGTTCAATTTACAATGGGCCAAGGCGGGGCATGGTTTGGTTATGTTGCCAGATTTTATTTGTCAGGAAGCTTTGGACTCGGGTGAATTGGTTTCTGTGTTGGCGGGTGCGTTGCCCCGACCCTCCGTGCCTTGTCATGTGGTTTATCCCAATGCGGGTTATTTGCCGCTAAGGGTTAGGCGTTTGATTGATTTCTTGTATGATTCCTTCAAGCATTGATGTCCACTTTGGGGGCATTCATCAACATCTTGTCGTAATCGTCTTTGTCTTTGCGCAGGTTTTCGTCTGTGGGTAAGGGTTGGCCAGTGTAAGCGTGCAAGAATGCTTCACAAAGCAGTTCAGAATTGGTGGCGTGTTTGAGGTTGTTGACTTGTCTTCGGGTCCGCTCATCGGTCAGTATTTTCAAAACTTCAAAAGGAATGGATACCGTTATTTTCTTGACTTTGTCGCACTTTTTTCCGTGTGGTACATATGGGTTGATGTAATTGCCGTTCCAGCTCATGTTGTGTTTATTCAGCAGTCTAAAAGTCTATATTTTATACAAAATCAGACCGATTCGCCACACCAAACGCCACAGTATGGTGTTTCGGCTTTGCATTCGCTGGGCCCTGCCTTAAAATAACGTGCTTTTGATCAAAGGAACATCTCAATGACCACGGTTTTGACTGGAATCACCACCACGGGTACACCACACTTGGGCAATTATGTGGGTGCCATCAAGCCTGCGATTGCCAAAAGCAAGGATCCCGATTTTTCATCTTACTTCTTTCTGGCTGACTTCCATGCATTGATTAAATGCTGGGAACCTGAACGGGTGGCACAATCGACCAAAGAAATTGCAGCGACCTGGTTGGCATTGGGTTTGGATACCGATGTGGCGATGTTTTACCGCCAGTCTGACATTCATGAAATCCCGGAACTGACTTGGTTGTTGACTTGTATGACATCCAAAGGCTTGATGAACCGTGCTCATGCTTACAAAGCGGTGGTCGCTGAAAACACAGAGCAGGGAGAGGCCGATCCTGACAAAGGCATCACCATGGGTTTGTTTTCATATCCTGTTTTGATGGCGGCAGACATTCTGATGTTCAATGCCGATGAAGTGCCTGTCGGTAAAGACCAAACACAACACCTGGAAATGGCCAGAGACATTGGTGCCCGCTTCAATCATCATTTCGGTGAACATTTCAAGATGCCCAAAACCATTGTCGATGACAAAGTGGCGGTATTACCTGGTTTGGATGGTCGTAAAATGAGCAAAAGCTACAACAACACGATTCCTTTGTGGTTGCCAGAAAAGAAGCTGAGAAAGCACATCATGAAAATCAAAACCAACTCATTGGAGCCAGGTGAACCCAAAGACCCTAACGATTCTTTTGTGTTTGACATATACAAGGCATTTGCAACTGAACAACAAATGAATGAAATGGTGGCAGCGTATGAGAACGGTATCGCATGGGGTGAAGCCAAGCAACAACTTTTTGAGATGATCAACACAGAATTGGCTGAGCCCAGAGAAAAATACAATGAGCTGATGGCCAACCCCGCTATAATAGAAAAGGAATTAGAGAAGGGAGCGGAAAAAGCCCGCAGCTTTGCGACACCATTTTTGGCACGTTTGAAGGAGGCTGTCGGTATCCGACCCATTGTGTGATCTTCCCCTGAATACAGGGCAACATAGAAGGAGGTGAAAATGTGGGATTTTAAGATGGGGCAAGTGATGTCCACACTGCTGAAAACCAAAGAATTTGTTTTGTTTCGGTTTTTGATTTACATGGGCATCACATTGGCATACATCATCGGTACAGGTGCTGGTGGCGGTGTCGGTTACTTGTTTGGTCAAGTGGGAGATAACTCTGAAGCCGGTGTTTTTTATGGTATGGTCGGTGGTTTTTCCATTGTCAGTGGTGTTCTGTATTACGTCCGTGAATATTTACTTTATATCGTCAAGGCTGGACACATCGCTGTGATTGTCAAACACTTGGATGGCGAACCCATGCCAGAAGGCAAAAGCCAAGTGAAATATGCACAAGAAGTGGTGAAATCCCGTTTCAAGGAATCATCCATTTTGTTTGGTGTGGACCAATTGATCAAAGGTGTTTTGAAAACTTTCAATCGCATTTTTTCTGGCGTGATGAGTTTTCTGCCATTTTTACCTCAAGGTTTGGTGAAGTTCGTCAATGGTGTCATCAACATGTCACTGACTTATGTGGATGAAGTCATTTTGGCGTATTACATACGCAACAACTCAGAAAATCCATGGGAAGATGCTCGCAAAGCCTTGGTGCTGTATGGTCAAAATTACAAAGTGTTTTTGAAAAACGCCTTGTTCCTCACCATCATCACATGGGTCTTGTCATTGATTGTGATTGTCATTGTGTTTGCACCACTGGCTGGCTTGATGGGTTTGACAGGATACACGGGGGGATTTTGGCCGTTCGTGTTGGCGGTCGTGACGGCATGGGGCATCAAAGCCGCTTTGATTGATCCTTTTGCCATGACGGCATTGATGCAGGTGTTTTTTAAAGTCACCGAAGGGCAAGAGCCGAACCCGGAGTGGGAAGCCAAATTAGAGCGCGGATCCAAGAAGTTCGTGGAACTGAAGGACAAAGCGGTCAACTGGGGTCGAAACAAATTCGGAGGCGGCAACAAGGAACAGCTGGATTGATCAATTAAAACCACACAAAGCCCATGAAATCATGGGCTTTTTTACACCAAAACAACAGATGCAGCCGCTGACCACGCTTTCTGAAACCATCATCAACTTGATTGCCCAGGTTCCTGAAGGCAAAGTGGCCACCTATGGTCAAATTGCCACCTTGGCGGGTAGCCCGAGGGGGGCGAGACAAGTGGCTCGATTGCTGCACTCTTGCAGTCAGAAATACCAATTGCCTTGGCACCGCATTGTCAACAGCTTGGGTCAAATATCATTTTCAGAGGATCAACCTCAGCACCAAGAGCAAATCAAACGCTTATTGAAAGAGGGCATTGAATTGGGGTT
>JAUHZH010000291.1 GCA_030426065.1 Gammaproteobacteria bacterium | reverse complement strand
TGGTGTTGAACAGCGGTGGTTTGCGCATCATTGGTACCGAACGCCATGAATCGCGACGCATCGACAATCAGCTCCGTGGCCGTGCAGGCCGTCAAGGCGACCCAGGCTCTTCAAGGTTTTACATTTCCCTTGAAGACAACCTGATGCGCATCTTTGGCCAATCTCGCATGATGGACAACATGAAGCGATTTGGCATGAAGGAAGATGAGTCGATCGAGCACAAATGGATCTCTCGCATCATTGAAAATGCCCAACGCAAAGTCGAATCTCACAACTTCGACATCAGGAAGCATTTGCTTGAATACGATGACGTGGCCAATGACCAAAGGATGGTGGTCTATCAACAACGTGCCGATTTGTTGGAATCAGGCGACATCGGTGATTACATCGCTGACACCCGCGAAGAAGTCTTTGACAACGTCATTCGCCAATACATCCCACTGGAAAGTGTGGAAGAACAATGGCAAGTACCACAACTGGAACGTGTTTTGAACCGTGAATTCGGCTTAGAAATCAACGTGGCACGGATTATTGAACGCGATGAGGAGCTGGATGACGACG
Source organism: Gammaproteobacteria bacterium (assembly GCA_030426065.1). Taxonomy (GTDB): domain Bacteria; phylum Pseudomonadota; class Gammaproteobacteria; order Xanthomonadales; family Marinicellaceae; genus Marinicella. Next base: position 3,003 of record JAUHZH010000291.1, on the reverse strand, counting down.
GTCTGACAGATAAAATTCACAGTCAAATTGAACGTCATTACAAAGAAAAAGAAGCCATGACTGGCAGCGATGTGATGAGGAATTTTGAAAAAGCGGCTTACCTCAACACATTGGACAAATTGTGGAAAGAACATTTGGCACAAATGGACCACTTGCGACAAGGTGTTAATTTAAGAACGCATGCCCAAAAACAGCCGGTCCAAGAGTACAAGCGCGAATCTTTCGAATTGTTCACTGACTTGCTGGACAAAATCAAATACGAAACCATCCGCATCATTGCCCGAGTGAAAATCCGTGAAAGGGAAGACGTTGATGCTTTGGAACAACATGAAGAAGAAAACGTGCAATACCAACACGCATCGTCTTCAGTCACCCAGTCAGAACAATCTCCACAAGAACGTGTTGAAACTTTTGTCAGAGAAGGACAAAAAGTGGGCCGCAATGACCCATGTCCTTGTGGTTCTGGTAAAAAATACAAACAATGTCACGGCAAGTTGGTCTGACCAACGCCATTCAAGTCGTCGCCCTGGTTCTGGAAAATCACCGGGGCGAAATCTTGGTCCAACAACGCCCCCAAGGCAAGCACCTGGCCGGCAAGTGGGAATTCCCTGGAGGCAAGGTTGAACCAGGAGAGTCCTTCACCCAAGCATTACACCGAGAAATACAAGAAGAACTGGGCTTTCAAACAACGCAAGCCCGACACCTGATCACATTGACCCACCACTACCCTGAGAAAAGCATTGAATTGGTTGTTTACCATGAACGCGCCGTTCAGCCACATGTGACCGCTTGTGAACAACAACCTTTGCGGTGGGTTGCCATTGAGGACCTTGACTCTTTGGACATGCCCGCAGCCGATGCCCCTATCATCGAGCAGCTGCGCACCTCAAACTCCCTTCTATGATCCTGCATTCTTTTTGAGTTAAATCAATCCATGTCTTAATCAATCCGATGAAAGTACAAACAACCATTTGTACTGAGCTTATCTGATCTGATTAACACCTTATATTGAGAGCCACAATGATGCCTGTGTTATTTTCATAGCCACTTAACACATTCAAATCCATGCATAAATATCACATCGGGATCAGGGTTTGAATCAGGCGTTGGACAAGTTTCAAAATTGTACAACGCATCGTCTGTCACGCCGAAAGCCACTTGCACAGCATCAACATAACCCAAGAATTGGTTGTTCCAGCCTGAACCCACGCCTATCTGCACGCCCAGCACATACGTGTTTGCTGACAGCTGTATCACTGGATCCCCAGGTTGACCTGAAGGGCTGCCATTGACCCAGTCATCAAGTGTGACGCTGAAGTTTTGAATCACGCCAGACCCAGAGGGACTTTGTGAAACAAATGCCCAAAAATAATCTTGGGTGATGTCGGTGATTTGCCAAGCATCTGATGGTGAGGGGTTGATGCCGTTGTAAACTGGCTCCCAAATCAACAAGCCAACACTGTCATCACTGAAGTTTTGAGGGGTACCGCCATCATCATAAAACTGGAGCTTAAAACCTGGCACCAAATGGCCTGCTGTTGTACTGATGCCGTCACGATACCAGGCAAACAGCAACTGAGATAACTGACCCAAAGTGCGATTGGGGTAATCAATCGACATGGCAGATTGCTGCCAAAACAACTGAAAATCGGCTTTGTCTTGTCCAGGGGTCACGGTGTCTGTGGCGAACATCAAAGAACCGTCTCCGAACAACGGCTGCATGTCATTGATCTCAACCATGGCATCGGCCCTGACATTGGCAGCTTCCCACCCTTTCAGGTCATCAGGTGTGACCTCAATTTCATCAAAAGCAGCTGCCCAAATTGACCACCCAAGCAACAGCATCACACAACCCTTGTTTCTCATCACACACCTTCAAAAAAATTCAACACCATTCATTTTAACGCCTGGATGTTTTTTTTGCCAAAAAATCCAAAATGCACACAATTTTCAGGTTAAAATTCATCCTTTATTAAAACGAACGTTTGAATTATGGCCAACTTACCCTTTCCCATCAAAGAAGTGCAATTCATTGCCGATGAAGTCCTGAACCTGACCCATCATTACCAATCATTGGGTGTTCATGAAGAGCTGGATGCTGAAACCTTTGTCACCATCATTGAAGAGGCGTCAAAGTTTTTGCATGAACACGCCGGCCCTTTGAACCGCCAAGCCGATGAACAAGGCTGTCACCATGAAGGTGACCAAGTGCGCACACCAGATGGATTCAAACAATTGTACAAGGATTATTGTGACTCCGGCTGGTCATCTTTGGATGGTGACCCTGAGTACGGCGGTCAAGGCCTGAGTTATTGGTTGCAACTGATCCTGGGAGAATTGAACACGTTTTATTGCCCAGGATGGTCAAATTACCCCGGTTTGACGCACGGTGTTCGCGAATTGCTGGACAAGTTCGGCAACAGCGACCAAAAATCCATGTTCCTGCCCCATTTGACCACCGGCATTTGGACAGGCACCATGTGTTTGACCGAGCCACATTGCGGCACCGACTTGGGCTTGGTCAACACCACAGCGCAACCCAACGGCGATGGCACTTATGACGTCACTGGAACCAAAATATTCATCACTTCAGGTGAGCATGACTTGTGTGACAACATCATTCACCTGGTGCTGGCGCGACTGCCAGATGCGCCGAAAGGCACCAAAGGCATTTCCTTGTTCCTCGTACCTAAATTCTTGATCAATGTGGACCAATCTCTGGGACAACGCAACACTTTGGCTGCCGCCAGCATTGAGCACAAAATGGGCCTCAACGGTTCAGCCACTTGTGTCATGAATTTCGATGCGGCCAAAGGGTATTTGGTTGGTGAAGCCAACCAAGGTTTGAGGCTGATGTTCACCATGATGAACGGCGCCCGCTTGAACACAGGCATCCAAGGTTTGGCTGCGACTCAAGCCGCTTATTTGAGTTCCCTTGAATACGCCAAAGAAAGATTGCAAATGCGCGCCGCCACCGGTCCAGCCTACCCTGAGAAAGCAGCG
>JAUHZH010000290.1 GCA_030426065.1 Gammaproteobacteria bacterium | reverse complement strand
CCGACATGAAACTGGACCGGCATGACGGCATCGTTGGTCGGACATTCAGCAGCGGTGAATGCCAAATGATCAAAGACGCCAGCAAAGACGCCGACTTCATTTGTCATGTCGATGAACTGACCGGTTTCCAAACCAAATCGGTATTGTGCACACCCTTGATCTCCAATGACCAAACCATCGGCGTGATCCAAGTACTGAACCGTTTGGACGAAGGCTTGTTTTCAGCGAGGGATCGTGACATTTTGCGATTGTTGGCACCCCCGATCGCACTGGCGGTTCACAACGCACGCATCACCATCGACCTGGTTGAACAGAAACGGGTTCGAAAAGAGCTCACCCTGGCCAGAAAACTGCAACGGTCGCTTTTGCCCAACCGAAAAAAACCACCTTTCCCAGTGGTCGGCACCAATGTATCGGCCAATGAAGTTTCGGGTGATTTTTACGATTATTTTGAACTCAATGACGGCACCATTGGTTTCTTCATTGGGGACGTGTCAGGCAAAGGTTTGGATGCATCGATGTTGATGGTGCGAGCCAGCAGTTTGCTTCGCTGGATTGGAAAAGACCAGTTACCTCCCGGTCAATGGTTGGCCAAAGCCAACCGAGAATTGTGTGAAAAAGCATCGCGCGGCCTGTTTGTTTGTGCCGCTGTCGGCTACTACAACCCCAAAACCGATCAAGTGACCTGGTCCAATGCCGGTTTACCACCGGTGATCTACAAGTGCCCAGCATGCCAAATTGAGTCTTGGAAAGCCGATGCCCCACCACTGGGCATCAAAGCCAGTTCTTTGTCCTATGACCAACAGTCATTGACCTTGGCCAATGGTGGATTGTATTTCCTCACCGATGGCTTGACCGATGCCCGCAATGACCAAGGCAAGCGACTCGAATTGAATGGCATCATTGAACACATCAAAGCGGTTGAATCTGATTCGCCTGAAGTCCGGATCGGCAAACTGATCACTTTTGCGCGTCGCCACCAATTGAACGATGACGCCACCATGCTGTTGATAGAAAAACGTGACCACTTGAAAGAAAAGCAGCTGGCCTCTTTGCAATTCCAATCTGACAGCTGTCAGTTGAAAAACGTCCGCTGCCAAGTTCACAACGTCTGCCTACAAGCGGGGTTTTGTGAAACTGAATGCCAAAAAATCATCCTCAGCTTGGAAGAAGCCATCACCAATGTGATGCGACATGCTTACAAGAACCAGTCAGACGAACCGATTGAGTTGGACATCAAGCAACAAAACAACACCCTGGTGTTTTACCTCAGAGACTTCGCTCCTGAAGTCTATGACAGCCAAATCAAACCGCGCGACCTGAGCCAACCCCTGCCCGGCCAAATGGGCATTAATTTCATCGATTCAGTGATGGATTCCTGGGAGTTCGCCACCCCCAAAGACGGCTATGGCAACCTGTTGATCATGAAAAAAGAGCTCAACTGAGGCCACGGTTTGTGTACAATGTGGTGCCACCATTGACCGGTCGAAGGACAGACAGTCACCAGTTTCCCTTTCAGACCACAACCAGTTTTTCAAAAAGGAAATCCAATGAAAAAAACCATGATATGTATCTGCTTGCTTTTGTCCGTGCTGACCGTGCAAGCCAAAAAAGTGCCGCTGGAAGCATTTGCACAAAAATCCCAGTTTCTCAACATGAGGATATCTCCAGACGGTAAACACATTGCTTACACTTATGAAGAAGGCAACCAAGTCAAACTGGGTACGATGAACCTGAAAACCAAAAAAGGGATCCATTCTTTTGATGTGGGAGAAGACAGAGAAATCACCCGATTCATGTGGCTCAACAACCAAAGGTTATATTTCAGAGGTAGCAACATTACAGGGTGGTTAGATGGTGCAAACAAAGATTACCGTGCTTATTTTGCCGATTTGGATGGGAAAAAAAGACAAAGCGTGCCCATGGGATACACCAACATCGTTTCGGACTTGGAGGAATCGCCTGATGAAGTTTTGATTTTAAAATATTTTGGTTCTGATGGTGTCAAGCTTCACAAAATGAACATCAAATCATTAAAGACCGTATATCAAGATGTAGAACCTAAAACTGTGGGGGGCATGCATTCAAGAGTCAATGGGTTGTATCTTGACAATGACAACATCGCCCGGGTGGCCAGAGAAGTCGACCCTGTAGACCTTGATGATTATGATGATAACGTCATGTATATACACATCAGGGAACAGAAAGGTGAGTGGGAGCTATTGAAACTGGAAAACCAAAGGAGTGAGCCACCTGGGTTTGCGGTGAGCGGCTTTAGCAAAGACAACAGCAAAGTTTATTTCCTTTCAAATTTTGATCTTCAGGATGAAGGCACATACGGTTTGTTTCAATATGACTTCACCACTAAACAAGTCTCTTTAATTTATCGACATCCAGATGTAGATGTTGGCAACATGCTTTACACACCTGATGACATCTTGATGGGCATTTACATTGAGCCTGGTTATCCTGATTATGTTTATATCGAGAATGAACACACCGCACCCCACATTGCATTTCACAAAGGATTGCGGGCCAGTTTCAAAGGCTCTCAAGTTTCAGTTTTAAACAGGACTGAAGACAAACAAAAGTCCATTATCTATGTCAGAAGTGACAAAAACCCCGGAGACTTTTACATATATGACAGTCAAGATAAAAAGATAGAATATTTGGCCAGCTCAAAGCCAAGCATCAACCCGAAAGACATGGCTGCTGTTGAACCATTCACGATGGAAGCACGAGATGGGTTGAAAATGTATGGTCAGTTGACCATTCCTCCCAATAAAGAGCTCAAAAACCTGCCCATGGTGGTTTATCCTCACGGAGGCCCTTACAAAGAAAAAGACAGTTGGGGTTGGTTACCTAGACCACAAATGCTGGCCAACAATGGCTACTTGGTCCTACAACTCAACTTCAGGGGATCAGGCGGGTATGGTGAATCATTCGAAGATGCAGGCTATCATGAGTGGGGGGCCAAAATGCAAGATGACATCACAGATGCGACATTGTGGGCCATCAAACAAGGCTATGCCGACAAAGACCGCATTTGTATTCATGGAATCAGCTATGGTGGCTATGCATCGCTTCAAGCCGTGGTTCGTGAACCAGACCTTTACAAATGCGCCATCCCGGATGCAGGTCCTTATGAGTTAGATTATCAATTAAGAAAAGCCGATTCTTTCAAAGCCAATTCAAAGCTCCGAAAGTGGTATTTTGAAGAGATGCTCGGTCCTGATTATGAACAGTTAAATAAAGAAAGGTCTCCTGCCTATCATGTTGATAAAATCAAAGCAGGTATTTTCATTGTTCATGGGAAGAAAGACAAACGTGTCCCGATTGGTAACGCCTATTTACTCGAAGACAAACTCAAAGAGAAGGGCATCAAATACCAAACCATGTACAAAAAAGACGGTCATGGATTCATGAAAGTCGAATACAGTGTTGAATTGTATGAAGCCATGTTGAAGTTTTTGAAAAAACACATCGGTAAGTGATCTGAATTGACCACCCCAAAGGACAGCCCTTGGGTTGTCCTTTTTTTGTGCCTGTCGAATTGTTGCGAAAGGGTTGCATTTTGCCGGGAAAACG
>JAUHZH010000289.1 GCA_030426065.1 Gammaproteobacteria bacterium | reverse complement strand
CAATGCCCAGGTGGGTGCGGATGGTTTCCATATCCTGGAGCAGATGGGCCGTGGTGTTTTCTTCAATCAGGCCCAATGGTCGAGATCGACCACAACCTCGCTGATCAAACAAAATCACATGGTACCGCTCAGGATCAAAATACCTGCGGTCTTTTTCACCACAGCCGGCACCCGGCCCACCATGAACAAAAACCACTGGGATGCCATCTGGATTACCACAAGTTTCTACATAAACCTCATGGTGGTCAGAAACAGGCAGATGGAAGGATTGGTTGGGCTCGATGGCAGGATAAAAGGAATTAATCATGGTGCGTTGTGGTTTGGTTTTAAATCGCGTTTTCAGACTCAGGCCAGTAAACATGGCATACTGCTGAGGTGTCAAGACATTCTACACTGCATTGAAATCACGGTCCAAATCTCACATTGCGAAAATTGTCCGTAATATTTTTCGAGGCAGTCAGGTCAAATGAATGTCATCGGAACTGAAAACCAGCAACAGTCAATCCACTTTGGATTGAACCTTTTTTACCATGGAAAAATGCGTCAGCCTTTTTCTCTCTGCTGTTACGGCTTGGTGAATCAGGTTCCGCTAACCTTGTCAGGAGAACAACATGTTTAAACGCATCACATACATGACCTTGGGCGCCTTGCTTGCCATCACCGCATTGTATGCTGCCCAGTCGTCCACAGTACCAGCGCCTGTGAACACAACCCTCGCCTCAGTTGAATTCAACAAAGACCCCAGGGTTGCCATGGATAATGCAACCAACCACACGGAAACCATTGTTTTGGGTGCCGGTTGTTTTTGGGGTGCCGAGAAAAGGTATGCCGCCATCCCTGGCGTCATCGATGCGGTTTCAGGCTATGCCGATGGACAAGGGTTTGCTCCCACCTACCAAAACATCACACAAGCGAGGCATCGACACAATCCCAACAACTATGCCGAAGTCGTGGAAGTCAGTTTCAACCCCAACCAAGTCTCACTAGCAGACATCCTCAAGGTCTACTACGAAACCCATGACCCCACACAACTGAATCGCCAGGGCAATGACATCGGCACACAGTACCGTTCCACCATCCTGTATGGCTCCGAGAAACAAAAACAAATCGCCACATCGATTACCTCAGAATTTCAATCGCTGTTGATCCAAGCCGGTTATGGACAAATCACCACCAAAATCGCACCCTTAGACCAATTTCATCCTGCTGAAGCATACCACCAAGACTACTTGGTTAAAAACCCCAATGGCTATTGCCCTGACCATTCAACAGGCGTCACTTTCCAACCCGTGCCAAAGGCCCAAAATGCAATTGATAACACCTCCCTGGCGTCAGGAAAACACATCCTCATCATCGACTCAGAAAGCCATTGTCCCTATTGTGAAAAGTTCAAAAAAGACGTGGCCAATGCCTACCGAGGCACCATCCCCATGAGCTTTCGTTACGCCAACCAGCTTGAAGGGCTGACCATCAAAACCCCCACTTGGGCCACGCCCACCTTGATTTTTTTAGAAAATGGAAAAGAACAGTTTGCCCACCAAGGGTATGTTGAACCGAAAGCTTTTTATCAGATGCTGGGTTCGTTCAAACTGGGCGACAGCGAAGCCTATCAAGTGGCTTTCAGCAAAGGTACAGATGCGCGTTTTTGCAAACAATACGAAATCTTCAAAAACACACCTGACGGTGTTTTTATTGACAAGCTGAGCGGGGCTCCTTTGTTTGACACCCAGTATCGATTTGATTCTGGCAGCGGATGGCTGTCATTCACCCAGCCGGTGGATGGACAGGTGTATGAAATACCCGATCACAGTTTGGGCATGGTTCGCACTGAAATCCGATCCACCAGTACTGACATCCATTTGGGACATGTTTTCAATGACGGCCCAGGTGGCAAACCCAGGTATTGCATCAATGCCACTGTTCTGGAATTCATCCCACGGGAAGATTACTCGGAAACACAAACCATGAAAGCCACAACAAGCATTTAACCGTAAGTGAAAGAAACAAGCCTTAATGAGTCGTTTTTATGAGCAGCTGATTGATCACCACATCAGCTGCTCGGATTCCGAAACTGCTGATCACGGTGGGACTGGTGCCATAGCCGGTGTTGCAGTCGAGTTTTCTGCTTTGTAAATCATCGACATCGCAGAAAGGCAGAATCATGGCTTGGTCTGAAAAGACCGCTGGAATTTTGAATTTCTTTTTGTTTTTCAGGCCGTGGTGCTTGCGCAGTTCATAGCGCACTTTTTTCAGCAAGCGATCGCCTTGGCTTTTGGCCAGATCGGCCAGCTGAATGCGAGAAGGTTCGGTTTTGCCTCCGGCACCGCCGACCGTGACGACTTGGGTGTTGCGTTTCAGGCATTCAGCCAACAGCAGCACTTTGTGTTTGACCGAATCGATGGCATCAATCACTGCATCGTACCGAGGGGACAGCAAGTCATCGCAGGTACTGGTCATAAAGAACCTTTGTTCTTGAACCACCTGGCAATCGGGGTTGATGTCTTTGATCCGATTGGCCATGACTTCGACTTTGGATCGACCCACGGTGGAATCCATGGCATGAATTTGGCGGTTGATGTTGGTGACACACAATTCATCTGCATCAATCAATGTGATGCTTCCCACCCCGGCCCGTGCCAACATTTCAGCCGACCAACAACCCACGCCACCGATGCCAACGATGGCCACATGGCTTTGCTGCAATTTGTCAAAACCGTCTTCACCATAAAGCCTTTCTATGCCACCAAACCGCGCTTTCATAGGCCAAATAATTGTTTACAGTTGTGGCTATTCGAAGCTGCCAAATCGCTGGATTTTAACCCTTTTAATTGAGCGATCCCATCACAAACTCTGGTCAAATGTTGTGGCAACATCCTTTGTCCCCTTTGGTCATAAAACGGCTGGTCGGGCCCATCGGTTTCCAACATCAGGTGGCTTGAAGGGATGGATTGAATGACTGCTTGGATTTTTCGCGCCTTTGGATTCAATCCAGCGGCACCAAAGCCCAAATACACACCCTTTTGCATGATCGACTTGGCTTGTTCAACAGAGCCTGAAAAACTGTGCATCACCGCGCGAAAATAATTGTGTGCCTTGAGGCGTTCAAAAACCGCTTGAACCGCACTGCGCACATGGAGAATCAATGGCAAATCATGGGCTTTGGCCAACTCAATTTGACCATCAAAAAATGTCATTTGCTTGTCACGATTGAGGTCTGGAAGGAAGTAATCCAAACCACATTCACCCACTGCCACCACATCATGGTTCTCAATGGCATCTGCCAGAACATCCAAATCTGATTCGTGATGTTCAGCCGTCCAATAGGGATGCAATCCCAGGGCAATATGAACATGAGGTCCTTGCAATTCGATGACTGATTGCATCCGATCGCTGTTGACCGAGGGCACCACCCAATCGGTCACACCCTGTTCTTTTGCGGTTTCCAACAATCCTGTGCGGTCCGCTTGGTAACGGACATCGTCCAAATGGATGTGGCTGTCAATCAACCCCATACCGGTTCAGTGAACACCCTTGGCATGACATCACCCCAAGGCAAATAATGATCGAGCAACAAAAATGCAAACAACAGCATCAAATACCAGATC
>JAUHZH010000288.1 GCA_030426065.1 Gammaproteobacteria bacterium | reverse complement strand
AGCGCTGCAATCCCACCGCCACCATTTCCCCGATGTTCGCATCCTCAATATTGGGGGCGGACTGGGCATCAAAGAAAATCCAGGGGATGTGGGCCTGGATTTTGAAGCTTTCAACGAACAGCTGTTGCAATTCAAAGCCAATCATCCAGACACAGAAATCTGGATTGAGCCTGGCCGATTCATCGTCGCCAATTCGGGCGTGTTGTTGGCCAAAGTCACCCAAACCAAGTGGAAGGGGCAGCAAGGTTACATCGGCATTGAAACGGGCATGAACTCACTGATTCGTCCGGCTTTATATGGTGCTTGGCACAACATCGTCAACCTATCTCGTTTGGATCAAAACAAAGAATACACCGCCAATGTGGTCGGTCCGATGTGTGAAACAGGCGACATTTTGGGCATCGACCGCAAAATGCCGAAAACAGAAGTCGGCGATGTGCTGTTGATCGCCAATGCCGGTGCTTATGGTACCAGCATGGCATCCAACTACAACCTGAGGGCACCTGCCAGCAACATTTTGCTGTAAACCAAGACCAAAAAAAAGGCCAGCAAAAGCTGGCCTTCCCGCCGTGTTATGGTTGGATTCAATCGTCAAATCCATCCATAAAAATCAGATCATTGTCCCAACGGTATTCATCGGCTCCCAAATCATAAGTACCATGCAAATTGGTCACATTGGGATCATCGTAATCCCTGTTTTCCAAATCAATGTCATAGCCCAATTCGACAGTCAACGGTTCAGCGCTGTAGCAATAGTCAATCGCTGGTGATGAAGGCTTCAATCGAAAATTGTTGGCGCTTGGGTTGATGAAAGCTGGGTCATCAATGGTCACTGTACCACCGGCTGAAAATGAACTGGTCTCATGAGCAATCACACACTCAAAACTGTGGGTGGCTGGCGCGACGGCGTTGGAAACATTCACATCATCTTGCACAATCGACGCGTCCATTTCAAACACACCAAAGAAATTATTGACCACTGAACCCGACACATGGTTGGCTGCCACTGTGACGTGATTCAGTTTAATGGTGGCCTGGTTGTTACCTGAAATGCCATTCACAAAGAACAAACTGTTTCCTGGTAAATCTTCACCACCGTTTTTGACAATCATGCTCCCTTCCATCACCACTGAGCCATCCACTGATGCATGGGCCACCAAGCCTTCATTCAATAAACCATTGCCCGTCACAAAAGCATGCAATACTTTGATGCTTCCTTCGGTGGTGGCGTGCAACACACCGCCACGATTCTGTGCTGAATTCCCAGTAAACAATGAGCACTGCCCTATTTGTGAACATGGGTTGTTCTGGGTGTTCTCAGCATAACTACCAAAATAACCACTGTCTTGAGCTGCAACGGCACCACCACTGTAGGCCATGTTGCCCTCAAAAGTGGTGTTAACGGCATTGACGATCGACGTGGGATCAGCCACAAATAAACCACCGCCATTGCCATCGTCATCGCCGTCAAAATCAGCTTGGTTGTATGTCACATCGATGCCGCGCAAATTAACCAATGAACCACTGCCAACGTAAATACCACCACCATGACCATTGGCGGTATTTTCAGTCACTGTCAAAGGGGCATATAAGTTGGCGTCACATTCACTGACAATCGTCAATCCACCACCTGTGGTTGATGAGCTGTTTTCACTGATCGTGCTGTCACCTCGAATAGAAAAGACATTATCTGAACCACCGCAAGCCACACCTGGACCTGAATTGGAATTGATCAAAACATCTTCCATGTTGAGCGTGTTGTTACCACCAAACAGGAACACGCCAGCGGTGTTGTTGAGAAGAACGACCAAATCATTGGCTGTGATGTTGGCATCGGCTGTTGAAGCCAAACCCACATCACCATTGCCGATCGCCAAATGGCGCAGTTCGATGTCCCTCACTTGCGAGTTACCAGAAATCAAGATCACTGAACCACTGTCTCCACCGTCGATGACTGCTTTTGACAAATCAGTGATGTTGTTTTCGGCGTCTTCACAACTGCCATAACCACCAGTCAATACCAAGTTCCTGTCATCGATGGTGATGTTTTCGAAATAGGCTTTGTCTGATGCAATGCGGATGGTGTTACTTAATGTACTGTCAATGGCCGATTGAATGCTTGAGTAGTCGCAACTCATGCCATCACCCACAGTCAGGTAAGGTGCACCTTGGATCTGATTATCTGATGCTTGGGCTTGAAAGGCCGACAAGACCACAGCTGTTGGTATTAAAAATTTCATGGTTTTCTCCAATTAAATGACTTGATTGTCTATACCACCGTGCTGGAGAAAATAACGGGTCAAAAAAATTAAAAAAGCCGGCAAAAACCGGCTTTTTGAGAATATAGGTGAATTGCAGGTTAATCCATTCCATCTTTAAAAATGATGTCATTAGTGATATGAAACTCATCGGCACCCAGGTCATAAGGGCCATGTACATCAGGTGTAGAAGCTTCATCCGCACCTCGGTCATCATAATCGGCATCTGAAGACATGTTGCCTGATGCGTCATAGCAATAATCAATGGCTGGTGAATCGATCCGCAAGTGGTAATTTACAGCCAGAGGATTAACAAACATGGGCTGTTGTTGCAAATCAACCACTGAAACGGTGCCACCAGCAGAAAAACTGTTGTTCTCATGCGCCATCACACACTCAAAATGCTGTTCAGGGCTGTTCCCTTCAGCACCATATACATCGAAGCTGTCAAACACCAAAGAACCATAAACATTGACATGGCCACTGGTGTTTTTGATGACTTGTGCCGTTAATAAGTTATCAGCAATGGTCACGCCATCTAAAGTCAAAACCGTGTCTGTATTTTGGTTGCTATCGAGCACCTCCAATAATTCATCATCTGTGTGCGAACCTTGACCTGAAAAACCATTTTGCACCATGTAACTGCTTCTGATTTCAACCGCTGCATCGGTCCGAACAAAAGCCACCACACCCGCTGAGCCGGACTGCTTGGTAAATTGAGCCGCCACCACTCCCAATTGTGTGTTTTCACCTTTGGCATACAAGGCACCACCCCAAATGGCTGAGTTGTCTTCGAACTGTAAGCAGTTGCCGGATGACCAGCAAGTTTGAGCTGGCGTTTGGTAACCCAAAGCAGCCACGGATGCACCCTGCGACGCCGCAATGGCACCGCCCGATCGGGCTTGGTTGTTTTTGAACCAAGCATTGTAAATGGTCACATTGGCATCAAGTGCAGCACTGATGCCACCCCCGTCACCATTGGCGCTGTCATCGGCATCAGCTTGGTTGGCTTCGACAATCACGGGTGATTCGTACTCACCCATACACACACCATCAGCACAAAACGGCCCGGCACCAATCACATTCATGCTTGACTGACTGACAAATACACCGCCACCGTGGGCATCGGCTTGGTTGTCTTTGATGACGGTTGGTGAGTACACATCCACATGACATCCGCTCCGCACATCGATGCCTCCACCATTTTGTGTGACATGGTTGTTTTCTATTCTTGATGCACCCCCCAGCCTGACTGCAGCACCTGCACCAGAGCAGTGAACGCCCTGGTCATTGAAATCAAATACACTGTCCATGACAATGGCTGTTGGTTCTCCGTCACTGAATGAAAAAACACGCAGGCCTTGGTCATTGTTCAAACTTC
>JAUHZH010000287.1 GCA_030426065.1 Gammaproteobacteria bacterium | reverse complement strand
GTGGCATCATGAAGTGGATGAAATACTTGGTGATGAGCCCCCAATGGGCGGCGTTACTGCCGCAAGATTAAAAAATGTCCAGACAGGTGAAACACAGGATATACCGGTGCATGGTGTATTTATTGCAATTGGTCACACACCTAATACCGGCTTGTTTGAGGGGCAACTCGACATGGATGGAGGATATATCAAAATCCGGTCGGGCACCGCAGGTGGTGCGACGGCTACGAGTATACCCGGGGTATTTGCCGCAGGCGATGTCGCAGATCATATCTATCGGCAAGCGATCACCTCCGCCGGATTTGGCTGTATGGCGGCTTTGGATGCTGAACGCTACTTGGATGCCCAAGAGTAAACGACCCACTCAAAAAGGCGTCCATTGTGGCGCCTTTTTTTTCATGCCACGTGATACCCAACTTGTCTCAACTGGGTGAATTCCCACCCGTCAATGAAGCCCTGACAGAACCCGACGGTTTGCTGTGTTTGGGTGGCGACTTATCAACCAACACCTTGCTCACCGCTTACCGCCTAGGCATCTTCCCTTGGTACAACACCGGTGAACCCATTTTGTGGTGGTCTCCTTCAGAACGGATGGTTTTGTTCCCAGATGAGATTCACATCAGCCGAAGTTTGGCCAAATCTTTAAAGAAACACCGCATCGAATGTCATTGGAACCGACATTTTGACCACGTGATCCAACGCTGTGCCCAGATTAAACGCAAAGACCAAGGGACATGGATCCACCCTGAAATGGTGGCAGCATACCAAGCTTTGTTTGCCGCCGGCCATGCTTTTTGTGTTGAGGTGTTTGTTGATGGTCAGGAAGCCGGCGGCTTGTATGGCGTGGTCACAGAAAACGCCTTGTGTGGTGAATCCATGTATTCTGTTTTACCCAATGGCTCAAAATACGCATTGATTCACGTTTGTCAATGGATCCATGCGCACGGTCTCAAACTGTTGGACTGTCAGCTCCACAACCCGCATTTGGAAAACATGGGTGCCCGACTGATTCCAAGGGATCAATTTTTGGCTGCATTGAGGTCCTGATTGGCCAAACAACCCGCCACATAGACCTTTTCAACGGCCCGATCATCTGCCAATGTCATCAACACGAACAAGGCCTCTTCAATGTCTTCAACGGTTTGCATCCTGAACCTCATCAATGGCGTCGCTGCCATATTGAGCACCAAAAAATCGGCTTCTTTACCGACTGACAGGCTGCCCACTTGACCTTCAATTCCCAGGGCTTTGGCTCCACCCAAAGTGGCCAAATAAAAGGCCTGAATTGAAGACATGGCATGCCCATTGAGTTGAGCCACTTTGTAGGCTTCATTCAGCGTTTGAAACATCGAGAAGGACGTGCCTGCACCCACATCGGTGCCCAACCCGATCGTCACCGGGTGATCTCCAGATTGGGTTTTGTGCGCATCGAACAAACCCGATCCCAGAAAACCATTTGAAGTGGGACAATGGGCCAAGGCGGTACCGGTTTCGTGGCACCGCATGCGCTCTGCATCACTGAGCCAAATGCCATGACCGTAAATGGCCCTTTTGCCCAACAAACCAAAGCGGTCGTATATGTCCAAATAGTTTCGACAATCAGGAAACAACGACAAAGCCCAATCAATTTCAGATGGATTTTCTGCCACATGTGATTGCACCAGACAGTCCGGCTGCTCCTGCCACAAAGCCCCAGCTGCTGCCAATTGGTCTGGGGTGCTGGTGGGGGCAAACCGCGGAGTGATGGCGTAGGCATTGCGACCTTTATTGTGCCATTGATTGATCAATGCCTTGGATTCATCGTAGCCCCTTTGCGCTGAATCCAGCAGTGCATCCGGCGCGTGTCGATCCATCAGCACTTTACCTGCAATCATGCGCATGTTGCGTGCTGTGGCTGCACGAAAAAAAGCATCAACCGATTGCGGATGGACAGTACAAAAAACTGAAGCCGTGGTGGTGCCATTGCGTAAACATTCATCCAAAAAAAATTGAGCCACCTTATTGGCATGTTCTGGGTGAGCAAACTGCTGTTCAGCAACGAATGTGTATTGATTGAGCCAGTCCAGCAGCTGTTCACCATAAGCACCCATGATTTGGGTTTGGGGGTAATGGACATGACAGTCAACAAAACCTGCCACCATCAACTGGTGGGATTTCAGTCGCTGGATGGGAACGGAAGGCGGCAGATCTGGTAACTCCGCTGTGGCTGGACCCACGGCAATGATCAGGCCTTCGGATACGACCACCAGTCCATCTGACTCATAGACGAAAGCCTGATCATCTGCCAAGGGATTGCCTTGGTATGTCACGTACGCGCCCCGAAAGGCTCGCACCTGACCTCTTGAATGACTCATCAGTGGTTGCGGCGTTTTTCCACCTCTTTATTGACCAATCTTTGGATTTTTTCTGCCGCACCATCAATGGCCTGATGGATGTCTGCGGCATGGTGCGTCACAGCAAAAGGTTGTAAGCCACGAATGCGGGCTTCGATGGTACATCGCAAATCATTATCGCCTCCCCTGGGACCGTTTTCATCGGCCAGATGGACTTCAACTCGAGTCACTTGGTCTTTGTGGTGATCCAATGTGCTTGACATCAAATCTTCAACGTAACTACCCAAAGCTTCGCCACCAGTGATTCCGTGATTGGCATTGACTTGAATTTGCATGCATTTCTCCTACTTGTTATGGAATGTCACTTAATACTGAGGTTGACTCAACGCTTTTCAAGCAAAAAATATTCACTAATTTTCTGAAAAAAACTTGCCAATCTCAATTTTTAGCATATACTGTGCAACCTCAGTGCCGGGGTGGCGGAATTGGTAGACGCGCCGGATTCAAAATCCGGTTCCCTTGCGGGAGTGGGAGTTCGATTCTCCCCCTCGGCACCATTGATTTTTTCTATAAAGTCAATGCTTTACCAAAACAACCTCAATCCATCTTTTGAACCTCATCTGATTCAGACTCACTGTTTTTTCGGATAATTAGCAGTTCGATTGCGCGTTCACTGTAGACATTTTACAGAATCTTGTTGACTCTGTCTTTGAAAATAATCACCCGTGAGTCAATTCAAATGTTAGCGGGTTCTTAAAAGATTGACTCATGACTGAAGGGGCCTTTCCTCCTTACTCTGTTTCACTCGGATATGGCTTCTGACAACGCCCTGTGGTTGAGTTGTAACCGCTCTATGAGTGGCAGTTCTATAACCCGTGAAAAGTCATCTATGACCCATTCGCCTTGATTTCCCTCATTCGGCTTTGTCACCAACCTCAGGAATGGCATACCCAGATTTTCGGCTTCCTGTTTAGAAACCACATCACTGGCCAAACTGGCAGCCAAGGGGTATAAATGAGCTTTCTCAGTGACCACAAAAGCCACGTCTTCACTCATCAACAACTCATCGATTGCGATGTTGATTTTTCTCACCTCAGCAGCGTGTTTTTGGTGGTTTTTACCAATGACTTCAGCTTTGTCAGGCCACAACAGCGACAAATCTCTATTCAATATCCCCATCATCAAAGACAGGTTGTTGCTGTTGAGCCAGTAGTACTCATCTGGCTGAGAAAACGCCACACGCTCTCCTTTGGGAATCAAAGCCGTTGCCAGGTCTATTTCAACCAAACGGATGTTACTTTGTCGCAATGTGGTAAA
>JAUHZH010000286.1 GCA_030426065.1 Gammaproteobacteria bacterium | reverse complement strand
ACCACACGGCCAGTGAAGGTCGAGGCGTTGAATTCATGCTCGGCGTATAGAATCAATGACACATCCATCACGCGGGCATGTAATTCGCTTGGCGCTTTTCCGTGCAGCATTTCCAAGAAGTGAGCACCCACGCCATCAATGTCTGAAGCGGTGTCAATGCGCACACCTTCGTGAGCGAACTTGTACCAGTAACAGATGATGGATGGGAAGATGGCCACCAAGCGATCGGCTTTGTCCAGTTGCTGGTCAAAGTCAGTTTCGGTTTCCAAGTTACCCAGCATGGAACAACCGGTGCGCATCACGTCCATTGGATGGGCTGATGCTGGAATCAATTCCAAGGTCTTTTTAACTGCTTCTGGCAGTTCACGCAAACCGTTGATTTTCTTTTTGTAGGCGTCCAACTCGGCTTGGTTGGGCAAGTGGCCGTGCAAAATCAAGTGAGCGGTTTCGTAGAAGGTGGCATTGCTGGCCAGGTCATCGACGTCGTAACCGCGGTAAGTCAAACCGGTGCCGATTTTTCCTACAGTACACAGTGCAGTTTCGCCTGCACTTTGGCCGCGCAAACCTGCGCCGCCGGCTTTTTTGGCATTACCCATTATTTGTCCTCCGAAAATAATTCGTCTAATTTTTGTTCAAAACTGTGGTAGTCAAGGTGTCCGTACAGCTCTTCGCGCGTTTGCATGATGTCCAACACGTCTTTTTGATGTCCTTTGGCCAAAATCGATTGGTAAACCAATTCGGCGGCGCGGTTCATGGCGCGGTAGGCGCTGCAACAATACAACACGATGTCCACACCGTGTGCGCTCAATTCTTCAGAAGTGAACAGGGGTGTGTGACCGAATTCTGTGATGTTGGCCAAGATGGGCACTTTGACTGCGTCTTTGAAGCGTTGGTATTGATCCAATGTTTTCATCGCTTCGGGGAAAATCATGTCAGCGCCGGCTTCAACACAAGCCACGGCGCGTTCAATGGCTGCTTCTTCACCTTCAATGGCCAAAGCGTCTGTGCGCGCCATGATGACAAAGTTTTCATCGGTTCGGGCATCGACGGCGGATTTTATGCGATCGACCATTTCACCTTGTGTAACGATTTCTTTGTTGGGTCTGTGACCGCAACGCTTTTGTGACACCTGGTCTTCGATGTGCATGGCGGCTGCGCCGGCTTTGATGACGGAGCGGGTGGTGCGAGCGATGTTGAAAGCGCCGCCCCAACCGGTGTCGACATCGATCAACAAGGGCAAGTCACAAACATCGGTGATGCGTCTGACATCGGTCAACACGTCTTCCAATGAAGAAATGCCCAAGTCAGGCATGCCCAGTGAGTTGGCTGCTACGCCGCCGCCAGATAAGTAAATGGCATCGTGTCCGACGTTTTTGGCCATGCGGGCGGTGTAGGCATTGATGGTGCCGACCACTTTCAGTGGTTCGTTTTGTTCTACGGCTTGGCGAAATTTCAAGCCAGGGCTGATCATCGTCATGGTTATCCTGTTGTGTGCGTGCGCCTTAATGACCTTCCAATGATTGATTTCAGCGCAAGATTGACGGTGTGCCACAAGATCCATGTGGCGCTAAAAAAAGCGGCTGGATTATAACAAATTTCGGCTGATTAAGCCAGTCTGTCTAAGGTTCGGAGCAATCCACCGATGCCCCCTTGAAGGGCATAAACGTCAAAGCCCTTGGTGGCCAAGGTGAATGCCGCAGAGGCACAACGAGACCCCATGTTAGAACAAGTGATGATAACGCGGCTTTTGTCTATGGTTGACAGTTTGCTGTGTAGTTCATTGATGGGGATGTTCATGCAACCCTGTATCCCCATTTGCTGAAATTCCGGGCGTTCTCTAACATCCAAAAGTGTGGCGCCTTGGGTGATTTTTTCTAAGGTTTCTTCGGCCGTAATCCAGCGCACCACGTGGGCTTTCAGCAATTTACCGAATTGTTTGCCAGACAAGGTCATCAACAATCCATCAGCGCTCATTTTGACAGTGGCATTGCGCGGTTCATCACTGACCAAGGCACTTTCGCCAAACAAATCACCGGGTGCCAGTTCCGCCACTTTGTATTCACCGTTGCTGCCGCATTTATAGACTTCGGCTCGGCCGCGCGCAATGATGTAGCAATAATCTCCCACATCGCCCTCGGATATGACTTCGGCGCCGTTGGCAAAGGCTTTGGAATCCAACACCTCAAACATCTCACCGACATTGCCTTGTGGCAGCATTTGAACCGACTGGCTTTTCAACAGACCCATCACCCAATCATAGTTCCTGTGGCCACGCAAAGGGCTGTCCAGTGGCGCTTTGGAATATGAGTCGTTCCAAACCAAGAAATGATCCAGCAAGGTGGAGCTGATTTGGAAACCTGTGGCATGGGTTGATGCCACGATGGCGTCCATGGTGTTGCTTTTGTTGGCATCACCAATGGGGTATTTAGATTGCAAGGATGTGGACTTGATGATCTTTTCCCTGCCTTTGTCGGTGGTGACCTGAATCACACCTTTGGTCAGGTATTTGGTGTTCTCGGCTCGGCGATTGATTTCATAGAGCTTTTCCCCTTTTTGCTTGGAAAAGAATTCCAGTTCCTTGAGCAACATAGGAAAGAATTTAAACTGAATTTTATTGAATGGATAGTATTCTTGTAATGCTTCTGCGGTGATCATCCACTAACCTTTTTCGCCTCTTTCCTCAATGATACTCAAAATGTTAAAAAAACACAAAGGCGATTGGCTATACTGAGCGAAATAGATATAACGATTCACGGCCCATGTCTGATACGCTCAAAAACTTGCTCAACCCGAAATTTGCTCACATGACGTTTTTGGGGTTTTCGGCGGGCATCCCTTATTTCTTGATTTTTGCTTCCTTGTCTTTGTGGTTACAACAGGTGGGTGTTGAACGCGCCGCCATCACGTTGTTTTCCTGGGCGGCTTTGGGCTATTCTTTTAAGTTCTTGTGGTCGCCTTTGGTTGATCGGTTGCCCATCCCTTTATTGACGGCGTGGTTGGGGCAGCGTCGGGGCTGGTTATTGATGGCACAGGGGTTGATTGTGTTGGCCTTGGTGTCGATGGCGCTAACCGATCCGGCCCAAGGTGAAGGGGCACTGACACGGATGGCATTGGCTGCGGTTTTGTTGGGCTTTTCTGCGGCCACACAAGACATTGTGATTGACGCTTGGCGGATTGAGGCGGCCAATGAATCTGAAATGGCCATGCTTTCCGGAGTTTATATTGTCGGCTACCGTATAGGGATGATCACATCTGGTGCCGGTGCTTTGTATTTGGCCGATTATTTCGGCACCTCGATGGAGGCTTACCATTACCCAGCTTGGCGACTGAGCTATTTGATCATGGCCTGTACCATGGTGGTGGGCATCATCACCACTTGGGTGATCAAAGAACCGCTGAAGCAACAATCCGATGAGCACACTGCTGTGGATTATTTTGGTGTGTTGTGGGTGTTCGTCATCGCTGTGGCGGCGGTGATTTTGGTGTTCATGCATTCGGGAGCTGTCAAAAACACATTCCATGATGTGCTTTCAGATTGGTTGCACAACAAGACTTTGGCCAGTGTCCTGAGCAACGCTTCACAAATGCTGTCGGCCTTGGCGCTGGCGGCAGTGGCTGGCTGGTTGGCCAGTCGATTTTTCTGGGTCAATCGACCCATG
>JAUHZH010000285.1 GCA_030426065.1 Gammaproteobacteria bacterium | reverse complement strand
TCCCGGAATGTAACCAAGCGGCGTTCATCATGGACTGATAATCATGCTTCAATTGGATGGCAGGGATGATTTTTCCTTCATCGTCCATGATGCCGCCGGTGGGGGTGACAAAGATGGTTTTGCTGGGTTTGATGTGTTTGACTAAAGCCCGTGTGGCGGCATCGGCATTGATGTTGACCAGTTGGCCTGAATGGGTGGTTCCCATACAGGACAGGACGGGTATTTTGCCTTTGTCAATGGCTTGCTTGATCAAGGTGGTGTGGATTTGTTCAGCTTGGGCCACAAAGCCCAAACGGTCGGCATCGATCAATTCACCTTCAAACACCCCGTTGATCAGGCCAGTGGCGGCCACGCCTTTTTGTTCCAAAGCATCGACCAAAGTGGCATTCACTTCGGCCATCACCGGGCGAATGGTTTTCAAAACTTGGGCATCGGTGACGCGCAGACCTTGGTGTTTTTTGAAGGTGATGCCTTGATCTGAAAGGGCGCGGTCCATTTGGCAGCCGGCGCCATGGATGATGATGGGGAACAAGCCCAAATGGTAGAGCAGCGCCAGTGATTCAGAAAAGGCTCGCAAGTGAGATTCGATGATGCCGCCACCCACTTTGATGATGGCGAAGCGCAAATCGTCGTTTTGTTGGTGCCGTTTGAGGTAATGTTTGGCTTCTTGGCTTTGTGTCAACTGACTCAAGGCCAAATGGATCAATTGTTTTTGTTTCATTGCAACACCTTTTGGTAGCGTTGGTAACAGGTGGTCAGTTGAGCCAGTTCAACCCATTCATCGGTGGTGTGGGCCTGGGCGATGTGACCTGGGCCCAAAACCACGGTGGGCAATCCATACTGGCTGAACAAAGCGGCTTCGGTCCAAAAGTCCACCGATTCCAGTGTCGGCCAATCATGGGCTGCACAAAAGGCCTTGGCTTTCGACTTCAAAGACAGGTCTTCTGGCAAGGGTGGTGCATCAAAACTGATCTGCCACTGGGCCTGTTCGGCCAATCCTGTGATGGACTGATAAACCGAATGGTTGTTTTGCCCTGGGCTGACCCGGACGCTGAAACCGAGCTTGCAGGCATCGGCGATCATGTTGTTTTTGATGCCACCTTGGATGTGTCCCAAGTTAAAACAAAGGCCGGCGGGGTTGTGCTCACTGACGTGCACTTTGGCCAATTGCAAGGCCTGGCTGAGCCAGAGGTTGGCTTGGTGGATGGCATTGTCTTGCAAGGCATTGGCTTGTGATGAGTGGCCGGTTTGCGAATGGAATGCACCGGCCACAGACAAATAACCTCGGTGAGACAAGGCGGCCGCGCTGCCTGTGGGTTCAGCCACCACCACTTGCTTAAATGCGCTGGTGTCCACCTGTTTCAAGAAGTCTTTGATACAGCATGATTCGGTGCCTTCTTCATCGCTGCTGAACAGGATGGCCATCGGTGCCTCACTGTTTTCAGCCAAAGCCATCAAACAAGCGGCTGCGCCTTTGATGTCACACACGCCTCGGCCATACACTTTGTTGTCAACCACAGAGGCTTCGAAGGGTGGGTGCTGCCAGTCGCCGCTGATGGGTACGGTGTCCAAGTGGACGTTGAACATGACGTCAGGTGTGCCACGCACTGCCCACAACCAGACGTGACCGCCGTCCAGGTCTTGTACGGTGACTTGAAAGCCCAACTGTTGAAAAAACGCAGACAATTCGGAAAACATGGGATCGTCTCCGCGCATCAATCTGGGCGGGTTGCAGGTGTCGTGTTTGACCAAGTTGCCCAAGTGCTTGAGGATTTGATCTTGGCAGTTCATTGTGACCTCCTGACTTGATTGACCATTTGGGTTGATTGGCCATAGAGTTTGATGAAGCCAACGGCTTGCTCGGCACTCCAACTGCTGTTCTGCGCATACACGGCGCTGGGGTCATGAATCAGCCAGGGTGTGTCCACTGCAGTGGCCAACAGCTGGCCACCCGTGGTGGTCAAAGTCACGGTGCCGCTGACGTGTGATTGCGATTGGGCCAAGTAAGCTTCCAGGTCTTTTTTGTGGGGATCGAAGTAAAACCCTTGGTACAACATCTCGGTCCAACGGTCTGCAATGGTGTCCCTGAACTGGTTCTGGTGTTTCGAATTCACCACGTCTTCCAGGGCTTTGTGCGCCACCATCAGTGCATCGATGCCAGGGCATTCAAACACAATGCGGCCCTTGATACCGACCGTGACATCGCCGGTATAGATGTGTTTACCAACACCATAGGCGCCGAGTTTTTGGTTCAACTGTTGCAACAGCTCCGGACCACTGATGGTTTCACCATTGAGGTGGGTGGCGACACCGTGTTCAAAAGTCAGCTGACAGTGGAAGGGTGTGTTTGGCCATTCTGTGTGGGGTTTGACCCACAAAGCGGCTGCTTCTGACGGCGCTTGGTATTGATCAATTTCACTCCCTGAAATGGTCACGCCCAACAGGTTTTCGTTGATGGAGTAATCTTGGTGACTGGCAGACAGGGTCATGCCTGCATCGGCCAGGACAGCCAATTCATGGTCTCGCAAGTTACCTTCAACCTGATCTTGCAGGTCCCTGATCGGCGCCCAAATTTGGTAATCGCCCAAGGCATGTACGGTGTGATCAAAACGGAATTGGTCGTTGCCCATGGCCGTGCAGCCGTGGGCAAAGTGTTTTGTTTCCAATTGGTCACACAAGCCAAGGCACAGGGCAACAATCAAGTACCGGTCAGAGCACAACAAGGGGTAATCGCCACGCATCCTGCCTTTGCTCCATATCAGGGGTTTGACAAAATCATCCCACAAGGCTTGGCTGGCATCGAGCAAGTGGTGTTTGATCGCACCGAGCTGCGCCGCGCGCTCGGCGATTTGTTGTTTTTCTTGTTCGCTGACCCCGCCCGTGTCGATGAACACGGTGTGCACTTGATGGCCTTGTTTCACCAAATGATGTAAACAAAAGCAGGTGTCCAAACCACCAGAAAATGCCAATACGATGGTTTCACTCATGACTGTGCTCCTGTGACACCCATCAGTTTCATCATCAGGGCTTTTTGAACGTGCAAACGGTTTTCGGCTTCTTCGATGGCGACACAGTAATCGGCATCCAGGACCTCGTCGCTGGCTTTGATGTTACGCCTCAATGGCAAGCAATGACTGAATTTGGCCTGGTTGGTTTGTTGCATTTTGTCGCTGTCCACCATGAAATGCTGGTAGTCAATTAGCGACTGTTTGGATTTTTTCATGTCACCATAAAAAGGCAAAGCCCCCCAGCTTTTGGCGTAGACAAAATCAGCGCCTTGGTAAGCGGTGTCAACGTCGTGGCTGATGGTCAATTGACTGCCTTGGTGTTGGCATTGTGATTTGGCGCTTTGGATGAAATGTGGGTCTAAAATGTAATCCTTGTTGGGGCAAAGCAGGGTGATGTTCATGCCAAATTTAGATGCCATTAAAAGGGCCGAGTTCGCCACTGCGGTGTTCAGTGGTTTGGGGTGGGGCACCCAAGTCAGCAGGAAGTTTTTCCCTTTGGGCTGACCCAAATGGTTCTGAATGGTCATCATCATGGCCAGCTCCTGACACGGATGAACAATGGTCTCCATATTGATGATGGGCACGGTGGCGTGTTTCGCAAAAGCCATCAGCAGCGGATCTTCACGCTCCACGGCCCGGCTTCGGTCGTCGCCCCGCAG
>JAUHZH010000284.1 GCA_030426065.1 Gammaproteobacteria bacterium | reverse complement strand
ATCAATCGGGATGTTCTTCTCTTCCAAAGCCCGCAACACGCCGATGTGAGCCATCCCGCGGGCACCGCCACCTGACAGTGCCAATCCAATTTTCAAACGTTGTTCCGCCCAGGCTTGCGTGGCCAGGCAGAACCCAAAAACCAAGCAAGCGATTTTAAATAATTTCATGTCCATGATTGTAAACAAATCAAACCGTTCGTTGCAAAATCAATTCATCGTAACTGCCACTCATGCGCTGCATCGCCCACCCCCTCACAACAAAGAACACGGAGAAGCTCAACCACAGCATGTGGTTCTTTTGCTCCGGATACAATTGCCACAACAACCACCACAAAGGTATGAACACCAGCAGGACAGAAACCACCATGGCCCGACGCATGACCCGGGTTTGTGTGGTGCCGATGCAATAACCATCATAAATAAAAGAAGGCATCGACAAAAGCGGCAATGCGACCAGCCATGGCAAAAATTGGCTGGCGGTGTCGATCACTTCAGGTAAATCGGTCAACAAGCCGATGATGGCTTCGCCCCACAGCGCAAAACATAAAACAAAACCCATCGCCAAACACATGGAAAAAAACAAGCTGGCCAGCAAACTGTCTCTCATGCCTTGTGCATCACCTTTGCCCATGTGACGGCCACAAATGGACTCAACTGCATGGGCATATCCATCCAAACCATAGGTAGTCAGGTAGAAAAAGTTCATCAAAACCGCATTGGCTGCCAGTATCAAATCGCCTTGGACCGCGCTTTGTTTGGTCATCATCACAAACACCGCAATCAGACACAGTGTTCTGATGAAGATGTCCTTGTTGAGGTTGAAATAGGACAACCAACTGGCCCAACTGTCTTTCAAAAGGTGTTTCAAGTGGGCGGTTTGGATGCCCTTGTCTCGCACAATCCAATACCAACCCAAGGTCATGGCCATGGTTTCACTGATCAGTGATCCCCAGGCCACACCCGCCACATCCATGTCAAAATGCATCACAAAAATGTAGTCCAACACCATGTTAGACACTTGCGACGTTAACATCAAAACCAACACCTTGCCTGCCTGACCAATGGCCAACAGATACCCATTCATAACGAACAGCATCAAACTCATGGGCAAAGCAAAATAACGGATTTGCATGTACTGACCGGCCAATTCTGCCACCGTCCCTCCATTGGACAAAACCATCAGCTGCAATGGAATCAACACACTTTGTAACAACAGCAACAGCAATCCCATCACCCAGGCCACTGCCATCCCCCGAGCCAAAGTCATACCCAGCTGATGATCGAGGCCCGCTCCATGCGCTTGTGCCGCCAGCCCCGTCGTGCTCATCCTTAAAAATCCCAAGCCCCAAAGCAGCATGTTCAAACCCGAACTGCCCACGTTGACCGCACCCAAGTACACTTCGGACTCCAAACGCCCCAAAATGGCCGTGTCGACAATGCCCAACATCGGTATGCTGATGGCAGACAACACCATCGGCACCGCCACTTGATGGATCGGTTTGAACTGGGATCGAAACAATGCCATCAATTGGATTGCGGCAAAGGCTCAACAGTGACTTTCAATTGCAATACCCGGTTGTTCCTCAGTACCTGCAACTCGACCTCATCTCCGACCGTGAAACCCCACAATTGATGGTTATAGGCTTGAAATGAATTGATGGTTTCTCCATTGATGTGAGTGACCACATCATTGCTTCTGATGCCCGCTTGTGCCGCCACACTGCCGGGGTGGACACCTGAAACACGCACACCTTGTGCCGGTCGTTTGATGCCATAGATCACATAGGCTTGTGGGTGATAAAACGACAAACCAAACCAACCACGTCGCACTTCACCATAATTAACGATGGAATTCACCACTTGTTGTACGGTGTTGGCAGGGATGGCAAAGCTGATGCCTTCTGCCCCCCGTTGGCTGTATGTGGCTGTTCCCAATCCGACCAGTGCACCATAGGCATTGACCAAAGCACCACCGGAGTTTCCTTGGTTGATGGCGGCATCGGTTTGAATGAAATTTTCATACCGACTGATGTCCAATCCCTTGCGCCCCGTGGCACTGACAATACCCAGAGACACACTTTGATTCAAGCCAAAAGGGTTCCCAATGGCCAAAACCACGTCACCAATCAAAATCTCTTCACTGTTGGCAAATGTGGCAGTGACCAAATCTTGTGCTTGAATTTTAATCACTGCCAAATCGGTGAATTCATCACGGCCAACAACGAATGCCTCATAAACCAAGTTGTTCCACAAAGAGACGTAAATCTTCACCGCGTCTTTGATGATGTGTTTGTTGGTGGCGATGTGACCGTCGGGAGTCACAATCACACCGGATCCTGTGTAATTCCTGGTCCGGTAAGGTGCTGCTGGCGATACACCGGGTGTGGTGTTGGGCACCAACTGGTTGCTTTGGATGTAAATGCTGACCACAGCAGGAGCAATTTTTTGAACCGCTTGAGCATATGACGCCGGTTCTGAAGCGGGTTCAACGGGGGGCTCTTGGGTTTGCCAATGGTCTGTCAGATACAAATAAACAAAGGCCAAAGCCAGGCCAGCCATCACCGATTGGAGCAAAAATAGCAGGTGTTTTTTCATGTTCAAAATCGTTGATATGATGAAAATCAGGTTATCAGAATACAGACGCCAAAGCGACAGGAAAGTTTTCATTTATTTGAGTGTTTCGTCATGCTGCGCTATGAAAAACCATTAAATTCTTGTAAAATTGCGCGGTTTGTTAAGTGTGTTTTTGTTCATCACAAGATGTGATGGCTCATGAACACCCATCTGATTGCGCCTGTGAAAGACAGGTTTTTAATGATTAGGGGTTATTTCAATGACTGAGAACGTCGATAAAAGCCGCCGTAACTTGCTACTCAGCACGGGGGCCGTTGGAGCCGTTGGAGCAGGGTTTGCTGCGGTGCCATTCATTAAATCTTGGCTGCCTTCTGAGCGTGCCAAAGCCGCCGGTGGTCCTGTAAAGGCCGACATTTCTAAAATTGAACCAGGTCAAATGATCAATGTATTGTGGCGCGGCCAACCCGTGTTCATCGTCAACCGCACCCAAGAACAGTTGGACGTGTTGGCTTCATTGAATGATCGCCTGAAAGACCCCAATTCTGAAACAGCTCAACAACCCGAATACATCAACGGCACCATTTCTCGTGCCCGCAAAGACGAGTTGTTTGTTGTGATTGGCATCTGTACCCATTTGGGCTGTTCGCCCAAATTCTATCCGGATTTGGTGCCCCAACAATTCGACAGCGAGTGGAAAGGTGGTTTCTTCTGCCCTTGCCACAGCTCACGATTTGACATTTCGGGCCGTGTTTTCTCTGGTTCACCTGCCAGCAGAAACTTGGACATCCCGCCTTACATGTTTTTGGACGACAACACCATTGTGATTGGTGAGGACCAGGAGGCCGCTTGATGAGCACTGCAACCAACAATGAAAAAGGTTTGATGGCTTGGATTAACAAGCGATTGCCTGTGACTCAGTTCACCAAAGACCATTTGACTGAGTATTACGCACCAAAGAACTTCAACTTTTGGTACTTCTTTGGCTCTTTGGCCCTGCTGGTTTTGGTCAATCAAATTTTGACCGGCATCTGGCTGACCATGCACTACAAACCCGATGGCGCACAAGCTTTTGGCATGGTTGAATACATCATGCGCGA
>JAUHZH010000283.1 GCA_030426065.1 Gammaproteobacteria bacterium | reverse complement strand
GTTGTTCATCTTTCATTGAATCCATGCATGGATTGTAACGATTATGGCGCTCTGCGACAAATCAATTATCGAGGCTTTTGGCCAGTGACACCAATTGCAAGAATTCGCCACGATAACCAAATGGGTCTTGACCCTTGCTGGTTCTGGCCAGGTTCAAAACGTCATCGTAATTGAATGATGCCAAATATTGACCGTCACGCAGCAGTTGTCCGAACGCGGCCACTGAAGTGGCAAACTGGAATGACTCACTGGCTTGGTTCAGGGGCTGAATCAAGTCACGATTGATGGGCCATTGCAACAACTGGCTGGTGTCTGAATTGGGCTGTTTGTAACGCATTTTCAAAAACGCCAACTCATGACTGTATCCCGATTTGTTTTCCTGGCGTTGGTAACGAGATTCACCCAACCAACCTTTGTTGCCTTGCAAAACCACCTCATAAATGGCGGTGACGGTGTGGCCAGCGCCGATCTCGCCGGCATCGATTTTGTCGTTGTCGAAATCTTCTGTTTTCAATTGGCGGTTTTCATAGCCAATCAATCGGTATTCTTTGACTGTGTCGGGGTTGAATTCAATTTGAATTTTGACGTCTTTGGCAATGGTCATCAGGGTTGAATTGATTTGATTGACCAGGACTTTGTTGGCTTCTTTGATGGTGTCGATGTAGGCGTGGTTGCCATTGCCGACATCGGCCAATTGTTCCATCAGGTGGTCGTTGTAGTTGCCAGTACCGAAGCCCAACGTGGTCAAAGAGACGCCTTTTTCACGCTTTTTTTCCACCAATTCTTTCAGTGCTTCAAAATTCGTTGTGCCGACATTGAAATCACCATCAGTGGCGATCAAGATGCGGTTGATACCGTCTTTGATCATGTTTTGTTCGGCCAGTTGGTAGGCCAAATGAATACCGGCTGCACCATTGGTGGATCCTCCGGCACTCAGTTGATCCAATGCTTGGGCGATTTTGGCCTGGTTATTGCCTGCGGTGGGTTCCAGTACCACACCAGCAGCACCCGCATAGACGACAATGGAAACCTTGTCGTTGTGTGTCATTTGTTGACTCAAAAGCTTCAATGAAGACTTCAATAAGCCGATTTTGTCTGGGCTGTTCATTGAACCTGACACATCAATCAAAAACACCAAGTTAGCAGCAGGCCGTTCGCTGGCGTCTTTTTCAAAGCCTTTGATTCCGATGTGAAGCAAATGGGCATTTGAATTCCAAGGCGAAGGTGCCATTTCTGTGTTGGCCAAAAAGGGTTGGCCCACTGAATCTGGGGTGGGGTAGTCGTAATCGAAATAGTTGATCAACTCTTCAACACGCACGGCATCTTTGCGTGGCATTTGGCCTTGATTCAAAAACCTCCTGACATTGGCATAAGCACCGGTATCGACGTCAATGCTGAAGGTTGAAATGGGGTTGTTGAGCACACTTTGTATCGCGTGGTCTTCAAAATGATGGTAATTTTCTCGATCGACGATGGGCTGGTAGGGCGCAGATGCTGGCATGATCGCATTGGGTTCCAGGTGCCTCTGGAGGCGACTCCCTGTGACGGTGATGGCGTTGTGTTTGGCTTGATCTGATGCCGCCAATTTGTATTCGTTTTTGCTTTTCATTGGCCGTGGGCGGTTTTCAGTTCTGGTTGGAGCGGCTTCGGCTTCTTCAGCCAAGACCAGGTCGTCGGATTCAGTCGGTTTCGGCTGTTGAACCACGGTGTTCTGGCTTGCGCCGTCTTTTTTTGTGGCTTGTTCTTTGTTGCTGCCTTGATTGGCACATGCACCCAGGGCCATGGTGATGGCGGCGGTTAATATCAATTTACTGTTACTGTTCATGCTTTTCTCCTTTCGGTTTTCTGATGGAATTACCCCTTGATACGTGGTCAATCGGATTTGGGGTTTTTTTTATTGAATTTATTTTCAGAAAAGGAGACGATGCAGTTTTTTCTTTCGGCGTCATTCAGTGAAATCAGTCATTACCATGTTGTTTGCGGCATTCTTGATCAGCACATCCAGTGTTTGGGTCAAGTTGGCAGATTTGGCACCTTCCGTGTCTGGCTTTTATCGGATGGCGATTGGTGGTCTGGTTTTGTGGCTGTGGTGTTTGCTGTCAAAAAAACGGTTGTGGGTTGATGGCCGTTACCTTCTTAAGACTTTGTGGCCAGCATTGTTTTTTGCAGCCGATTTGTGGTTTTGGCACCGCAGTATTGAATTTGTAGGACCTGGTTTGGCCACGGTTTTGGGTAATTTTCAGGTCTTTTTCATGACTTTGTTTGGTTTCTTGTTCCTACAGGAAAAGATTGGCTGGCGTTTTTTGTTGGGACTGGCTTTGACCTTTTTTGGCTTGTTCCTTTTGGTCGGCATGCAATGGTCATCATTGGCCGGAGAATACCAGCTGGGGGTGTTTTATGGTTTGGCCACTGCCGTTGCTTACACAGGATTCATGGTCAGTCTGCGGTCATTACAAGGACAAACTCAAGCCTTGTCACCAGCCGCCAATTTGGGCTGGGTTTCTCTGCTGTGTGCAGCGATGTTGTTGCTTGAGTCACTGTTAACCCAGCAGTCCTTGGTCATCAATGACCAACAAACTTTGCTCTCCATGTTGGCGCTTGGCGTGCTGTGTCAAGTGGTGGGGTGGGTGTTGATCACCCAAACCATGCCTTTGATTCCAGTTTCGATTGTGGGTTTGCTGCTGTTGTTGCAGCCGGCGATGTCGATGGTCTGGGACGTGGTGTTTTTTGAGCGCCCCATGACCGTTTATGATCAATGGGGTTTGCTGCTGGTTTTGTGTGGTATTTATTTGGCAACGCTGAAAAAGTCGCGACAAAAAGCCATGACCTGAAAGGTCAGGTGTGAATCAATTGCATGCCTGAGTCATCGCATTGCAAGTAACTGGCTTGTTTGTGCCAATCACCCAAAACAATCCGTGTGTTTTCTCCATGTTGATGAATGGCTGGTCGGTGTGTGTGGCCATGAATCATTTGACTGACTTGATGCTTTTCAAACAGGCTCTGAATGGCTTCCTGGTTGACGTCCATGATCTCCATTTGGCTTGATTGTGTGTGTGACTGACTTTGTTTGCGGGCTTGTTCGGCAAAAGCAATGCGCTCAGGGATGCTTTTACTGAGAAAATCTTTTTGCCACGCGGGATTGCGCAGCATTTGTCTGGCTTTTT
The DNA here is from genome assembly GCA_030426065.1 of Gammaproteobacteria bacterium. GTDB lineage: Bacteria > Pseudomonadota > Gammaproteobacteria > Xanthomonadales > Marinicellaceae > Marinicella. The sequence continues at coordinate 517 of JAUHZH010000283.1, read as the reverse complement.
GGTAGGCGACATCATCGGTGCATTCTGCATCACCATGTACCAACAGCGTCTGGGTGCCACCCAAGTCAATCAGCGTGGGCTCTTCAAGCAAAGTCAAGCCGGCTTGTTGAGCGTAGGCCTCGCCAATCAAAAAATCACGATTACCTGCCATGAAATAAACTTGAGTACCTGCATCGGATAATGATTTTAACCACGTGGCCACTTGTTCAGCCAGTGGGGTCAGGGCATCATCACCCAACCAGTATTCGAACAGGTCGCCCAAAACATACAAAGCCCGAGATCCTCGGGCTTTGTCTTTGATGAAGGTTTCAAACCATGCGGTGATGTCCGGGCGCTCAGGACACAAATGCAGATCTGAAATGAAATATTGTGTCATTGTGTGACGGCTTTGGGCTCGGGTTCTTTGATGGCTTCAACCACAGTCACAGAAAGGATTTCAATGGTTTCTTGGGGAACGTCTTTACGAAATGGCGGATTGGCACCGGTGGGCACAAAGCGAATTTCATCCACCACGTCC
>JAUHZH010000282.1 GCA_030426065.1 Gammaproteobacteria bacterium | reverse complement strand
TCATCCCCAAAGGACATCATTTTTTTCAGGCTGATGCCATCAAAAAAGGGTACTCCGGCGTCTCAATTTACTGTAAGCGACAACCAGAATCTGTCAAATACGGCATCGGTTTTCCTGAGTTTGATACCGAAGGTCGCTGGTTAGAAGTGGCATTTGATGATTTGATTGTGGTGTCATTGTACCTGCCATCAGGATCCGCCAAAGAAGAAAGACAAGCCTTTAAATACGTTTGTATGGAGCGATTGGAACCTGAGTTCAAACGCCTGTTGGCCGGTAACAAGCCATTCATCATTTGTGGCGACTGGAACATCGCCCACACAGAAAAAGACATCAAGAACTGGAAAGGCAACTTGAAAAATTCGGGCTTTCTGCCTGAAGAGCGTGCTTGGCTAACCAAACTGTTCGATGAATTCAACATGGTCGACGCCTTCAGGGTGGTTGAACCAAGTGATCATCAATACACTTGGTGGTCTAACCGCGGCCAAGCTTGGGCCAACAACACCGGTTGGCGGATCGACTACCAAATCATTTCACCTTGCCTCAAAGACAAGGTTAAATCTGCCAGCATTTATAAAGACGAACGTTTCTCAGACCATGCCCCTTTGGTAATGACTTATCAACTTTAGGCCTTGTGGCGACTTTCGGCTAAAACCAAAAGGACAGCTGCGTGTGATAATGTCGATTTTTTAACGATGACGACTTGTCTAAATAAATTCAGTGTAGCATCACTTCACTGCCTTTATGCCTTGGGCGCTTTCAATGCCTTGCTATAAAAACCTGAATGATCAAAACAGCAAACCCGACGCTTCCCCGCTGCCAGCATACCACATGCATCTGTGACCCTTTTGGCACGAGTTTTTGCCTGTTTGGCTGACTCCACCCAATGGACCCAATCCACTCTTGCCAGTGTTGTGGTCTGTTGCCAGGTTTCAAGTGCCACATTAGATTGATGAATGGCTTCTGCCAGATCTTTCGGAACCTTAGGTTCAGGTTCGGTTTTGACTGGACTTAAGTAAAATGTATACTTTGCATTAAATTCCAATTGTCCAGCCAACATCACATCTTCACTGAGTTTAACCCAATGACTCAGGTTGCCATCCGGTTCCAACGTGACCTGAAATTGATGAGCTGCTACAACCAAATCAACTGTGGTTCTGCCCCTTCGAGGCAATTGTTGACTGACTGCCTTGGGCAAAATCACAAAGCCTGCAAAATCCATACCCGGCTGCTGTGGTCTGATCACCCTTTCAATGAACTTAATCTTTTTCGTTTCAGTCATGTCATAACACCTTTTACACCCAAGCTAACGCCAAGAGCATTTCTCTATCACCCATACGATACCACCGAACAGCTCCCTCACGCTGTCACCAAAACCGCCACCCCTTTTCCCTTTTGGGTGGGCGGAAACCGTCAAGTGAATCGGTGAATGTATTGGGGTGGTCTGTGAGTTTAAAAAACGCCCGGTCCACTTCATGCTCACCGTACCTAGCCTCTAAAGATGCCCACGCCTCACATTTGAGTACTGCGAAAGCCAAAGTATCACTGCCATGTGAATCCCAAACCATCCTGATTTCATAATCTGGCGATATCACTTTATTGATCGTGAGTATGGTTACATGGCGATCCTCGCAAGAGTTCGTGAGGGGCACCTTTTTTAAAACATCTCCACAGTGAACAAACAGTTTGTCCCCTTTCCATAATGAAGACAGCTGTTTTGACTCAATCACAGCGTCACAAAAACCCGCAATGGCCCCATCGTCTTCCCGCCAATCGACCCAAAAGACCTCTGAATGATCATCAAACAACAGGTCAGTGGTTTCTTTGGATGGTTCAACAATTAATTTTTCTATAAGCGTCATGAAGAGTCTTGAACGGGTGATGTATTCATCAACATAAGTTTCCAACGCTTTCCCTGTTTTTTTAGTCATGTCGGAATGGAGCCCAGAGGGATTAGATCCACCAGCATCGACTTCCATGATTCGCCAAGTCAATGTTTCGGGGAATGCCACCTTTTTTCTGATATCATCAAAGTAGAACAACAATTCTGGACCTGATAACTCCCCTTTTCTGTATGCTTCCAGAGATACATTTTTATAGGCTTTGTATGGATCAGAAAAATCTTCACAAATCCCCAAGTCCTGACAAACACTTTCCACATAACGAGGCAATTCAGACCAGTGTATATCTGGTATTGACATCAATAAATACAAATCATCAGATTCATGGCCCTCTCTTAATAACCCACTTGCCCAGTCAGCCAAACATTTGATATCTATAGTTTTTCTGTAGTATCTTCGAAGGATTTCGCACGACTTCATTTTAATAACAAACACCTTAAATCATGGCAGTTAATAACTCGCACACCTGATCTGAGCTTGTACCTCAGTTTAATGTCAAATACTGATTATACCTTGCTTTCAATTGAACAAAACCTCTCATGTGGCAACCGACTTAAAATGGTGAGTTCACCTGGCAAGTCACGGTATCGGGCATGCAGTTGATGTACTGGCTCCAAGAGTGAGTCGGCTTCCAACACCAGATCCGGGTGTCATTTGTCGTTATTTGGCTTCTGATTTTTCCACAGGTTCTTCTGTTAAAGTCGATGGCGGTTCTATCTGATAGTTTGCTGCTTCAAGCTCATCCAACACACCTTGCCCTTTTAAGAGGTATGAAATCGGCATGATGGCAAAAGTGGATCGATGGGTTTCAAGAGCCCTTTTGACATGATTCAACCAAATATTTTGCAGCCGAATTTGGCTTTCTTTAAGGCCCATATCATGAGCGACTGTAGAGTCCAAAAAAGCCGACTGACAAGCACTGTCTTGAGAGTCATAGGGTAAAGACTTGATGGTTTTCACGTCACCATATGACCAAGCCAAAGCCCGTTTTTTCATTGTGGGCAGGTCAGTTTCAATCCTGTTCAACGTTTTATCGAAGCAATTGATGTCATCGATTGCTGTTTTTTTGAATTGCTTTGCGATTGATTTTGGATCTTCCAACTTCAACTTCAGCTGAGGATTGATGACGCTGACTTGATGCTTCTTTGCCACCTTCAACAGTTTCTTTAAGATTTTGGTGTCCTCTGTCAATCCATTCTTTTTCAGCGCCTTTTTGAACAGTTGATGACCTGCAAATATGGGGCGCTTTTTTTCTACCCCTTTGTTCCTGCCCATGTACATCGTTTTCAGTGTCAACCAACGTGCATAGATGTCTTTGGGCAAAACATCGACCAATTTTTCTTTTTCTGGATTTTTGGTGATGCCAATGGCAGATTTCGCTAATGACATCTTCTTAAAGAATCCCAAATCATCCAAATCAAAAGAGATGGAGGGTGGTAACATGAAGGCATTTGAGGATGAAATGACGGCTTCAATGGGTTGCGCATTCCATTTCATTTTTTTGGGCAAAGGTGACAATGTGCCTAAAATCCACAGTTCATTTTCACCATTGGACACCCGCCACAAGTCAGGTCCTGGAACAGTGCCTTTGACAACCAACTTTTTTAAATCGACACCCTCATGTTGCTCTACTGCACCAGCAACCACGGTGGCCATTTGAAAAGCAATCACACTCAACAATATCATAACCTTGTTCATACCAACTGACCCAATGAGAAAATCAGTAATATACGCAACGATGAGTTAAAAAAATGCAATGAGTGGATTAAAAATTGGTGTTGTGTGTTTCAATTCATTGTA
>JAUHZH010000281.1 GCA_030426065.1 Gammaproteobacteria bacterium | reverse complement strand
ACACTTGGACCGTTCACTCAAACAGGTCAACCAAGCACCGATTTTCACCATCAACGCATTCTGCCACAACATGTTGCGAGAATTCGCTTTTGAGCAAGGCAGTGTGTTTGATTTTGATTTGGTGGAAGATCGAGACGTGTACCAACAGCAAATCAACCAATTAAAAAGGATCTGGCCAGCCGATCCAGAGATTCAATCGGCATTCAAAAAACTCGACAAAACACCCAAAGAGGTAGAAGCCATACTGATGGAATTGTTGGGTGCTCACATCAACTTGGAACGAGATTCGATTTGGCCGGTTTCGGGCGTGAGTGAGGATGATTTGGTTGATTCAATTGTGGGTCACTGTCATGCTGAATATCAGCAGCTCATTCTCAACCAAACTCAAAAAATTAAATTCAAGAGAACACCTACCAACGCAAAAACAAAAACCATCTTTGAAACAGTATTTTCTGTTATCTCAGATTTCAATGATGAAAAGCTGACAAAGCAAGAATTTTTAATCAACTTTTTTAGCCCAATAGAATTTAATCCTAATAAAGCAGGTCTTTATTCGCACATATCAAACAGTCAAAAAGAAGGTTTCGAAGAACAGAACCAAAGTGAAGCCAAAGCCCTATTTGATTATTTGGAAGTATTGAAACAGTGGAAGAAAGATTATGATTCCTTGAAGTTTGCTGTATTCAGACCATTGCTTTTAGAAATTAAAACCCGCTCAGAACAACACAAACTCAACAATGGCTTGATCAGTTACGATGACATGATCGACCGCCTTCATCAGCAAATCATGGCCGAACAGGCTTTGCCAGAAGCCGAGCAGTTGCTGACGATGCAATTGCGCAAGAAATTCAAGTGGGCCATGATTGATGAGTTCCAAGACACCAGTTTCAATCAATGGGACATTTTCAAAACCCTGTTTTTTGATTCAAAAGACCACCGTTTGATGGTGATTGGGGACCCCAAACAGGCGATTTATGCTTTCCGTGGTGCCGATGTGCAAACCTACTTGTCGGCAAAACATGACATGTTGGACAGTGGTCGTGCCAAAGGCTATCGACTGGCAACCAACTACCGCTCTTTGCCAGAAATTTTGAACGGCTTCAATGGCTTTTTTGGTGATGAATTCGTCAATGAAGGACATTGGTGGCCGGCTGAAGAAGTTGTGGTTGATGCTCCGGATGAATCACATTTGCTGGCGCACGGTCCTGCGGTGTTGTCTGATTCCTCTGGAAGCGCAGCCATCAATGGTTTTGGAGTCAATGGCGAGGGGCTGGGCGCTGATGAGTTCAAAGCAGCCATGGCCGAACAGGTAGCGATGATCATCAAACAAAAGGTGTTGGGAGCCAACATAAAAGTCAAGCACAAGGGCAATGAGCGGATTCTCAGGGCATCTGATGTCTGTGTCTTGATCAATGCGCAACAAGAGGCTGAGCCTTTGGAACAGGCGTTCGATGCACTTGGCATGGCCCACACCCAGCACAAAAAAACCAAACTGTTTCACTCGGTTGAGGCCTTGCATTACCAAGTGCTGCTCACAGGATTGGCTCACAGCCAAGACCGTCGCCGCGTCAACAACGCATTGGTGACCCTGTTCTTCGGTTTACAACCAGATCAGCTTAATGACTTTGCCGATGAACAGCTGCCAGACATCAACCAAAGGTGGTTGGCTTTGAAAGAAGCATTGGCCAGTGGTGACTGGGTTGCTGTGTTTGATTTGTTATTGAATCAATCGGGCGTTATGTTTCAATCCAGTCGGCAAGGGATGAGCCGCAGGGTGTCCAATCTCATCCAACTCAAAAACATGATGTGCGAAGTGGCACTGGCAAATAATTTGGATGTCAAAGGGCTGTTGCAGTGGTTGGTTGAAAAACGAGCGGTTGAAAAAGACCCTGAATTGCACAACAAAGCCAGTGATGAAGACGCGGTCAACATCATGACCATGCACGTGAGTAAAGGGTTGGAGTTTCCTGTGGTGTTTTTGTTCGGCGGATTTGGAAAAATAGGTGGCAATGATAAGAAATTCACCAAATACCGCGATCCTGCTTCTGGTCAGTTGGTTTATGACTTGAATAAGAACAATGATTTGGCTTGGGATTTCGAGGCAGAAGAGCGACAGCGTTTGTTTTATGTGGCGATGACGCGGGCGGTATTCAAATTGTACCTGCCTATTTACGATGAAGCTCAGTATGACAAAGCCAAATACTCGCATTATGCCCAGCAAGTGGTGAGTCGTTTTGAACAAGTCAAGAAAGGTCATGGATTCAATTCACAGTTGATTCAAACCCAATACAACCCAGACAAGGCGGTTCAAAACACAGAAGCTGCTGTTGTGGCAATACCAGAGGTGCCTTTATCGGTTCCCACCGATGTTTGGACACGGCAAAGGAAAGTCTTTTCATTCTCGTCTCTGAGCCACAGCAAAAAAGCAGTGAACACCGACACCACGGCTTTTGGCGAGTCTGCTGACACTGAAAAAGCCATGAATACCGGTGATGCCACAGAAACGCCCACACTGCCAGTGGATTGGACAAGGGTTTTGCCCGGAGGAGTGAAAACGGGGCATGTTTTGCATGGTGTTTTTGAGCATGTCGATTTCCAAAGGTTCAAGGCAATCAATGACTTAGGCGCTTTATGGGCTGATGAAGACATCATGTCGGTCGTTGATGAGCAGATGAAGTTTTTTGGCATGGTCAATGGGCACATCCTTGATGAGCAAGGCGAAGTCGTTCGTGACCACCGTGAGGAAATGGCCGCCTGGGTCTGGCACACGTTGAAAAAGCCTTTGGCTGCTTTGAACGGAGGTCAACTGGCAGATGTGTTACCAGAAAACCGCTGTCATGAGATGGCTTTTTTCTGGCAAAAGGAACCAGCCTATTTGACCGGCTTCATTGATTTGCTGTTTGGCGTGAGCACCGAGCAGGGCACCGATTATTTTATTTTGGATTGGAAAAGTAATTACAGTGCATCTGGCTATGCACCCGAAGTTCTGAATACCGAGGTGATGGCAGCACACCAATACCATTGGCAATACCAGTTGTACGCCATGGCGGTTCAAAAATGGTTCGATACATTGGGGCTGAAAGACGCCCGTTTGGCTGGCGCACTTTACTTGTTTTCTCGAGGCATTGATTGTCAAAGCGGTGACCAGAACGGGGTATTTTTTGATGATTTTTCTGCATTTGACAGTGCATTGACAGAAAAAGAGCTGCTGGCTTTGGCCGGAGGTGGCTCATGAACTTCACAGTGACCGCCGCAGACTTGCACCGTGTATTTCCGGGCTTGGATCTGCCAGCAGAGGCCTTGGTGGAACAATTGAATTTGGACTTGGGGCATTTGCAGCTGCTGAGGGATGCACACAAAGAATGGACTGATTTACAAGGCCATGTCAGGTTTTGGGTGACCTTGTTGTGCCTGGTTGATGCGGTCAATCAGGGTTCTTTGTGTCTGCCTCTGAAAGAAGCTGACCGTTTTGTTCAAGGGCTTCGACAGGTACAGCCAACCAGGGATATGAACGGGGTGGGTTGGACACAATTGACCTTGCGTGGCCTGCCTGTGTTGCGCTTTGATCAAGGTTTGTTGTATTTTGAAAAATACCACCAAGCCGAACAGTCAGTTGAATCGTCTTTGAAACGATTGATCCAGGGCAAGGCCGTAAGCGAATTCCCACTGGATGCGATCCAGTCAGCCACATCGATTGTC
>JAUHZH010000280.1 GCA_030426065.1 Gammaproteobacteria bacterium | reverse complement strand
AACGACCAAGTGTTCCAATAACTATGGTCCCTATCAGTTTCCAGAGAAGCTCATTCCTTTGATGATTGACAAAGCACTGCACGGAGAATCCTTGCCCATATACGGGGATGGCAAAAATGTCCGGGACTGGCTCTATGTGGAAGACCATTGTCGTGCCATCGAAACGGTGCTGGCCAATGGCCGCTTGGGTGAAGTTTATAATGTCGGTGGCAATGAAGAACGTCAGAACATTGAAATCGTGGACTGGGTTTGTGAGGTGCTGGATGAATTGGCACCGAGTGACCAAGACCGCAAAGCATTGAAAACGTTTGTCAAAGACCGCCCAGGTCATGACCGACGTTATGCGATTGATGCTTCGAAACTGTTGAATGAACTGGGTTGGGCGCCCAAAGAAACCTTCGAGTCCGGCATACGGAAAACCATTGCCTGGTATTTGGCGAACCAAAATTGGTGTGATCGTGTCAAAGACGGCTCTTACCAAGGACAACGACTGGGACAAGAAAACACATGAACAATCAGAGAAAAGGCATCATTTTGGCAGGGGGATCGGGTACGCGACTGTATCCTTTGACCCACTCAGTCAGCAAGCAGCTGTTGCCTGTGTATGATAAGCCCATGATTTATTACCCCTTGAGCACCTTGATGCAAGCGGGAATCAGGGAAGTGTTGATTATCAATACACCACACGAACAAGCCTTGTTCAAACAGTTGTTGGGTGATGGTTCTCAATGGGGAATGTCACTGACGTATGCGGTTCAACCCGATCCGGGTGGTTTGGCACAAGCTTATTTGATTGGCGAAGATTTTGTTAAAGGACATGACTCTTGTTTGATATTGGGTGACAACATTTACCATGGCGCTGGCATGCGTCAATTGATGGCCAATGCGTCCAATCGGGATTCGGGGGCCACAGTGTTTGGCTACCGGGTTCACGACCCAGAACGCTACGGTGTGGCTGCTTTTGATGAAGCGGGCAATGTGGTGGATTTGGAAGAAAAGCCCAAGCAACCCAAGTCCAATTATGCCGTCACTGGTTTGTATTTTTATGATGGACAGGCAGTGGACATCGCCAAATCCCTGAAACCATCTCCTCGCGGTGAGTTGGAAATCACAGACCTGAATAAAGTGTATTTGCAGCAGCAGGCATTGAAAGTGGAATTGATGGGCCGGGGCTATGCTTGGTTGGACACCGGAACGCATGACTCTTTGGCTGAAGCCACCAATTTCATCTCTACCATTGAAAAGCGCCAAGGCATCAAGATAGCATGCCCAGAGGAAATTGCATTCAACCACGGTTGGATAGATGCCGCTCAAATAGAACAATTGGCCCAGCCCATATTGAAAAATGGTTACGGTCAATACCTGATGTCCTTGTTGCGTTGATATGAAAGTCATTGAATCACATTTGCCTGGCGTGAAAATCATTGAGCCCAAAGTGTTCGGTGATGAAAGGGGCTACTTTTTGGAATCATGGCAGGCCTTGAGATACATCGATGCGGGTATCGAAGTGCCTTTTGTCCAAAGCAACGTGTCAAAGTCAGCCCGTGGAGTATTGCGGGGTTTACATTTTCAAAACCCAAACCCTCAAGGCAAGCTGGTTTATGTACTCTCTGGCGAAGTGTACGATGTGGCTGTCGACATCCGTCGTGGATCACCGACATTTGGCCAACACCATGGCGTCATTCTCAGCGAGCACAATCACCGCCAGTTTTATGTCCCTGAAGGCTTTGCTCATGGCTTTTGTGTGCTGTCTGAAAGTGCAACATTTGCCTACATGTGCACAAATTACTATGACCCAAGCAGTGAAGCGTCATTGCTATGGAATGACCCGGCTTTGGCCATTGATTGGCCTTTGGAGTCACCCCAGTTGTCAGAGAAAGACAAAAAAGGACTGACTTTGGACGCCTTTGATCCAGCCACTTTGCCTGAGTTTGTGTAATGAAGATTTTGCTCACAGGTGTTGACGGACAAGTGGGCTATGAGTTGTGGCGCGCGCTGCAATTCAATCGAGACTTGATTCCAACCACCTCAGATGGGCGTGAAGTGGATGGCATGACAACCATCAAACTGGATTTGCATGATTCTGCCGATTTGGAAAAAAAATTGGAAAACATCAATGCCGATGTGATTTGTAATGCCGCAGCGTATACCGCGGTTGATCAAGCAGAAAGCGAGCCAGAAGATGCTTTTCAGATCAATGCCACTGCGCCCAGCATCATGGCAAACTACGCCAAGCAACAAAAAGCATTGATGGTCCATTATTCAACTGACTATGTGTTTTCAGGTGATGGCAAAGTGGCCTGGCGTGAACACGACAGGACAGGCCCCAAGTCGGTTTATGGTGAAAGTAAATTGGCTGGAGAACAGGGCGTCATCGAGTCGGGGTGTCAGTACATGATGTTCAGAACCGCTTGGGTTTTCTCTGAACGAAAAAACAATTTTTTAAAAACCATGTTGCGCTTGGCACAAGAGCGTGACACTTTGTCTGTGGTCAATGACCAAACGGGTTGCCCAACCTGGGCCAACACCATTGCTTTGGGCACCATGTTGGCATTGAACCAGCCGGAAACTGGGCTTTACCACCTGACCAGCAATGGTTCAGTGACTTGGGCCGGATTTGCCAGGCGCATATTTTCCCAAGCCCAGCGATTGGGATTGATTGATACCCAACCTGAAGTCAACAACATTACGACTTCTGAATACCCCACACCCGCTGAAAGACCAAAGAATTCTGTTTTGGATTGCCAAAAATTTGAGGGCACATACAATGTCAAAATGCCCCATTGGCAAACCGCTCTACAACTCTGTATGCAAAGGATGAAACCATGAAAATCATACCCGTCATTTTATCTGGAGGTGCAGGTACACGCTTGTGGCCTGTGTCTCGAAAAGCTTATCCCAAGCCTTTCATGCAATTGGCCAACGGTCAATCATTGGCTGAGTTGACATTTGATCGCGCCATGGGCATTGCCTCAGAAGGGGCTGTGGTGACTGTGACGTCCAGGGATTATTACTTTCTTTGTAAAGACATCTACAAAAAGAACCCCAAATGTGATTTATCCAAACAAACATTTTTGCTTGAGCCCATGGGCAGGAACACGGCGCCAGCCATTGCTTTGGCTGCGTTGCAGGTGCAGAAAATGTATGGCGATGATGCGGTCATGGTGGTGATGCCTTCGGACCATTTGATCAAAGACCAATTGGCCTTTCAAGAAGCTGTCGACCAGGCCTCAAAATTGGCTGTCGACGGTTATTTGACCACTTTTGGTATTTTTCCGACCCAACCTGAAACGGGTTACGGGTACATCAAAGCCGGTGCGCCCATCGCAGGCCAACAAGCGGCTGAAATTGAAAGGTTCGTCGAGAAGCCCAGTTTAACCGTCGCCAAATCATATGTGGCATCGGGTGAATACACGTGGAATTCTGGGATGTTTGCGTTCACAGCCAAAGCTTTGTTGAACGCGATGAATGACACGGCACATGATGTGATGGTTCAGTCACAAACCTGTTTTGATGAGACCGATACCTCTGGTACACAGATTGAATTCGATGCCGGATTGTTCCAAAACTTACCTGACATTTCGATTGATTATGCCGTGATGGAATCTGCCAAAAAACGGGCAGTGGTTGATTCGCGATTTGATTGGAATGACATTGGGTCTTGGAATGCCATGGCCACATTGTCAGAGAGCGATGACAGTGGCAACCGAATTGAAGGGAAAG
>JAUHZH010000279.1 GCA_030426065.1 Gammaproteobacteria bacterium | reverse complement strand
GTGAATCACAAAACCGCTGTCAGGCGCGCGCACCCAGCCGCTGTTTCTGGCCACAAAGGGTTCCACAGGTTGTTTCTTGCTGCGTGATTTGGGCAACATTTTCAAATGCCTGAGCACATTCAAAATGCCTTTGAGGCCCACTTTGATTGAAAACTCATCGAACCGCAAAGCCTGACCTGCTTCATACAACAGCATTGGGATGCCGAGTTCATCGGCACTTTCACGCAGTGAACCATCACGTAAATTGGCGTTCAACAGCACAGGCACAGCAAATGCTTTGGCCATTTCAAATGTCACTGGATCATCCAAATTGGCCCTGATCTGCGGCAAGTTGCTGCGGTGGATGGCACCGGTGTGGATGTCTATACCAAAATCTGACTTCTTGACCACTTCGTTCATGAACAAATGCGCGATGCGGCCGGCCAAAGAGCCTTTGGGAGAGCCTGGAAAGCAACGATTCAAATCTCGGCGATCCGGTAAGTACCGACTTTGATTCAAGACCCCATAGCCATTGACCATGGGGACTGCAATCAAGGTGCCTTTCAAAGTATTGATGGTTTTGCTGTTGATCAGCCGGCTGATGATTTCAATGCCATTCAACTCATCACCATGAACCGCCGCACAGATGAAAACAGTGGGGCCTGCTTTCTTGCCCCTTTTGACATAAACAGGGATGCTCATGTTGGTGTCGGTGTACAAACGCACAGAAGGAAGCTCTATTTTCTTACTTTCTCCCAAATGGATTTCGTGCCCACCGATGTGCAAGACATCACCTGATTTTTTGGATGTGCCCATGTTCTTGGCTAACCTTTGCCTTTGGTTCGGGTTTTGTGCGGTTTGGCATTTTTTTCCATGAACTCAATGATCATGCCTGCCACGTCTTTGCCCGTGGCCTTTTCAATGCCCTCCAGTCCAGGGGATGAATTGACTTCCATCACCACTGGGCCGCGTTCAGCACGCAATAAATCCACGCCCGCCACGTTCAAACCCATGATTTGGGCTGCTTTGACCGCTGTTTTGCGTTCTGCTGGCGTCAATTTCACCAGTGTGGCAGACCCACCACGGTGCAAATTCGACCTGAATTCACCTTCTTTGGCTTGGCGCTTCATGGCAGCCACCACTTTGCCTCCCACCACCAGACAACGGATGTCAGCGCCACCGGCTTCCTTGATGTATTCTTGCACCATGATGTTGGCATTCAATCCCAAAAAGGCTTCAATCACACTTTCTGCGGCCTTTTTGGTTTCCGCCAGAACCACACCAATACCTTGTGTTCCCTCCAATAACTTGATCACCAAGGGCGCACCGCCCACCATTTTGATCAAATCAGGGATGTCATCCGGTGAGTTGGCGAATCCTGTGATGGGCATGCCAATGCCTTTACGAGACAACAGCTGCAAAGAGCGCAATTTGTCGCGAGAACGGGTGATGGCCACCGATTCATTCAATGGAAACACGCCCATCATTTCCAACTGGCGCAAAACCGCCGTTCCATAAAAAGTCACCGATGCACCAATTCTGGGAATCACGGCATCGACATTTTCAATCACTTCACCCTTGTAGTGTAGTGTTGGGTTGTTCGATGAAATGTTCATGTAACTGCGCAGTGCATCGACCACACGGACTTCATGCCCCCTGCTTTCAGCAGCTTCCACCAAGCGTCTGGTTGAATACAATCGCGGGCCTCGGGATAATATGATGATTTTCATGTGATGATTTTTCCTTGTATGTGTGCTTCGTGTGGATAGACGGCGATGTGTTCCATGGCTTCTCTGCCCAACAACATGCGAAAGCGCATTTCTGAACGATCCGCCAATGTGATTTCTATTGGCCATGTTTGGTTACCTAGGCTCAATTGACTGGTCACCACCAAGCGGTCGGTGGCATGACCTCCTGAACTTTTGACGCTCCGGCGATCGACCAAAGGCGCTTCACAAACCTGTAATGCATCATCGTCTTGATCAGGGGCCGTCCAAAACCGCACCCAATGTTTACCACGGCGATCAAATCGCTCATGCTTGACACAATGAATGGCACTGGTTTTGGCCCCAGTATCGATTTTGATGTGGATCCTTTCGATGTCCAAATCGGGCAAACTGCCCCACTCTTTCCAACCCACTTTGACATAGGGTGATTTGTTGGTCATTTTGGTTGATATACCAGTCAAAAAAAACAACATTTTAATCCAACCCAATTGAAAAGCGACAGTTTTTCACAGCACACAGGCAGACATGACTAATGTCATAGGCAAGATGCACATGAGTGTGGTACTGTGTTTTATTTTTAAAAGAAGAGGATCCAATGAATTTCAAACCCATCACCACAGCCATTGTGCTTGGTTTGACTGCGTTCAGTGGTCAGGTCGAAGCCAAAGCTGACAAGAAAAAACCTCACCCATTGGCTGGCATGCCTTTACGCAACATCGGCCCGGCCATGATTTCTGGACGAATTTCAGATTTTGCATTCCACCCAAACAAAAAACACGAGTTCCTGGTGGCCACTTCATCAGGCAACCTGTGGCGCACCACAAACAACACCATCACATGGGAACCGATTTTTGAACACCAAGGCTCCTATTCCATCGGTGTGGTTGAATTGGACCCCAATGACAGCAACACCATTTGGGTCGGCACCGGAGAGAACAATTCTCAACGCTCGGTGGCTTTTGGCGATGGCATCTATAAATCCACCGATGGTGGCAAAAGCTGGACCAACATGGGACTGAAAGATTCCGAACACATTTCGCAAATCTGGATTGACCCGAATGATTCCAACACCGTCATTGTGGCATCTCAAGGCCCATTGTGGAGTGCAGGCGGCGACCGCGGTTTGTTCAAAACCACCGATGGCGGCAAAACTTGGGACAACATCCTTGAAATCAGCAAACACACCGGCATCAATGAATTCGTCATCAGCGAATCCGATCCCAATGTGATGGTGGCCTCAAGCTATCAAAGAAAACGCCACCAGTGGACCTTAATCAATGGCGGTCCCGAAAGTGCCATTCACCGATCAACAGATGGTGGAAAAACATGGACCAAAGTCAGCAAAGGCTTGCCGAAAGACCACATGGGTCGCATCGGTTTGGCTGCTGCTGGCAACACCATCTATGCGGTGGTTGAATCCAACCCCAAAGAGAAAGGCATTTACCGTTCAGATGATTTTGGCCAAAACTGGCACAAGCGTTCAAGTTACACACCTGGTAGCCCACAATACTACAATGAACTGATCATTGACTCCAACAACTCAGAGCGTGTTTATTCCATTAATACGTTCACCAATGTGTCTGAAGACGGTGGTAAAACATGGAAACCCTTGTCCATCAAATTCCGTCACGTTGATGACCATGCGCTTTGGATAGATCCAGACAACTCAGACCACTTGTACATCGGTGGTGATGGCGGTATATATGAATCCTACGACCGTGGTAACACCTGGCGCCACATCAGGAATTTGCCTTTGGGTCAGTTCTACCGCATCACACCAGACAATGCCGAACCTTTTTACAACGTCTGTGGTGGCACACAAGACAACAATTCACTGTGTGCCCCATCGCGCACAGCTGACATCCACGGTGTAGAAAACTCAGATTGGCACATCATTTTGGGTGGCGATGGCTATGAGCAACAATTTGACCCCAATGACCCTAACATCATCTATGCTCAATACCAATACGGTGGCCTGGCTCGCTATGACAAACGAACAGAAGAGCGGGTTTTCATTACC
>JAUHZH010000278.1 GCA_030426065.1 Gammaproteobacteria bacterium | reverse complement strand
AGCTATGATTGTCGTCCATACAGAAATGGTAACAACGAAACTTGTGACATTGCCAATGCACAAGCAGGTACTTACCATGTGATGTTGCGTGGCTACTCTTCATTCTCAGGTGTGAGCTTGGTTGGTTCGTACACCGACGGTGGTGGTAACCCTCCTGGTGGCAACTACTTTGAGAACACCAGCAATGTAACCATTTCTTCTGGTGCTCCAAGCACAGTCAGTTCAGCGATCAATGTGACTCGCACTGGCGCTTCTGGCAGCATCCGTGTGAAAGCTGACATCAAGCACACCTGGAGAGGTGACTTGTCTGTTCGATTGGTTGCTCCAAACGGTGCAAGTGGTACGGCTCACGCCAGAACCAACTCCAATGATTCAGCTGATGACTTGTTGTTAGACGTAAACTTCAACGCAGGTACCATTGAGTCAAGCGGCCAATGGCAACTGGAAGTGACTGACCATGCCAACCAAGACGGTGGATACATCGACTCTTGGAGCATTGAATTCCTCGATTGATAAATTCAATCATCGGAATGATAAAAAGGAGTCTTCGGACTCCTTTTTTTGCACATTGCCTCACAGTTTAGAATTGTTAGCTCTTTTGCCAAAGATCACCCCTTTGCTATAATGACTTCATGAAAATCGTTATTTTTGCATTGCTGGCTTTGTTTTTCTCTTTTGATTTATTTGCTCAAGATCATTGGGTGAAGCTGGGTCAAATGGACGTATCCCAAGGATACAAGACTTTATACCGGCTGAAGCTGGAAACTCCCAAAGGTGTCCACAATGCCGATGACATCAAAAGGGGCATGCAAGTGATGCGCTTTCACTTGACTTGGCTGCCTCCCGAAGTGGATGCACAAGAAGTCAAAGACCACTTCAAAGCTTTAATTACTGCAGAATTTGACGATCCGGAAGACCTCAAATTCAATCAAATCATCATCGACAAATTGATCAAAAAACTACCAGAAACCAAACGTCATGACGTGTGGTTTTTTGAGTATTCACCAGACGCTGGAACCGCTGTTTTTGTGCAAAACAAAAAGGTTCATAACATCATTGGTGCCGAAACCAACGCCGCTTTACACAAGGCTTGGTTGCTGTCATCACCTGTGGCCACTGCCAAATTAATGAAAAGACTCCTGAAAGCACAATAACCATGACTTTCAGCCTATGATGCCCAGGCATGCAACGGCTACAATGATTCTTCGATACCAACGGAGGATCTGAATGATTAATTTACCCAAGCTGGGTCTGATTGCCGCTGCCATCATGGCGTCTCAAAGCGGTCAAGCCAGCGAATTACCCACTGCCGTCACCAACGGGATCCAAGACTTACGCAGCCCCATCACGGCATTGACCCATGCCACCATTCATTTGGATGATAAAACCACATTAGAAGATGCCACATTGGTCATTCAAGGTGACCAAATTTTGGCCATCAATGATGACAACCGACACCCTGAAAGTGCACAGGTCAAAGATTATTCTGGATTACATATTTATCCTGGATTTGTTTTGATGAGCAGTCGCATTGGGATGCCAGAAATGCCCAAGAAACCAGGTTTCAGCTGGGGGAAAAAAGAAATCATACAAAGCGTCAAAAAAGGCGCGTACAACAGCAATGATGCCATCAAAGCCAGTTTCAATGCTGCCGATGTGTACACCATCGACAACAAAAGCAACAAAGCATTGAGGGCTGTTGGCTTCACATCCGCACTGACACATCAACCCGATGGAGCCATGCGTGGTACTTCGGCACTGGTTTTGTTGCGAGATGACCACGAACAAAAAGCCATCATCAATGAGCGAACAGCTCAGCACTTGAGTTTTGATAAAGGCACATCAACCATGGACTATCCCGTGTCTTTGATGGGTCATGTGGCTTTGATCAGACAAACCTGGCTGGATGCCGAATGGTACCAGCAACAAAACGAATTGATAGACCTGGACCTGGCTGCAGTCAATGAAAACAAAAGGCTGCCCAGCATCATTGCCACTGGAAACTGGCAAGAGACCTTGTTGGCCAAAAAAATGGGCAGCGAATTTGATGTCGACTTCATTGTTCAAACAGCTGGAGATTCCTATCAAAATGCGACCTCTGTTGCTCAATCAGACCAGTCATTAATCATTCCATTGAAACAGATGAAAGCACCGGCATTCAAGGATGATTTGGATGTTTTCAATATTGATTACAAAGATTTGAAAGCATGGGAACTGACCCCTTACAACCCTGCTGTTCTCGAACAACAAGGCGTAACCTTTGCCTTGATTCCAGATGAAAAAGGAGAAAAGAACTTTTTAAAAGACTTGCGCAATGCAGTCAAGCACGGTTTATCAAAGCAACAGGCCTTGGCCAGTATCACACGAATCCCTGCCAAAATGGTCAACAATCACCGATTGGGCACTTTGAGAAAAGGCGCCTATGCGAACATGGTTGTGACCACCGGCGCTTTGTTTGACAAAGGCAGTGAAGTGGCGGAAACCTGGGTTGCAGGAGAGGCTCATACCGTGTCTGGTTTGCCACCCATAGCACATGGTCCCTACTTGTTAACCGCTGACAACGAAAGTCACGAAGTAGAGGTGAATTCCAAAGGTGGAAAAATCAGCATCAAACCACAAGACAAAGACAACAAAACCACTTATAAAATCGCCAGCGACCATGACTTCATCACCCTCACCATTCAACCTGCTAAAGAGGAAGGTGATGAGAAAGATGATGCTGAACCCATTCAATTGATGGGGTTGATCAACCAAGGTGAAATTCAAGCACTCAAAGGTAACTGGACCCTTGAAAAACAAACAAAGGTTGCAAAAGACAACAAAACCCAAGCTTCCAAAACCATACCCTCCATACCAAGCCCTTTCTCAGCCTATGGTTTGTCTGAATCACAACATCACGATGTCGTACTGATTCAAAATGCAACGGTGTGGACCAATGAAGATGAAGGCATCTTACAAGGAACCGATGTGCTGATCCGCAAAGGCAAAATCGCCGCTGTAGGCACTTCATTATCAGTGCCCAAGAACGCCCATGTGATCGATGGCACAGGCATGCATTTGACTTCTGGCATTGTGGATGAACATGCGCACATTGCCCTGCTTTCGGTCAATGATGTGGCTGTAAACTCATCCATGGTTCGCATGGGAGACGCGGTCAACTCTCATGACGTCAACATCTACCGCAACCTGGCTGGCGGTGTCACAGCAGCTCAATTGCTGCATGGATCAGCCAACCCTATTGGAGGGCAATCGGCTTTGGTTAAATTGAAATGGGGCGTGACACCGGAAGAGATGCTGATTGATGATGCCGATGGCTTCATCAAATTTGCCTTGGGTGAAAACGTCAAACGTTCAAGCAGCAACGAATCCATCCGCTACCCTCTGACAAGGATGGGTGTGGAACAGGTGTATCGCGACCAGTTCAGTCGTGCCAAAGCCTACGAAAAAGCTTGGTCTGACTACAATAAATTGAGCAACAGCCAAAAGAAAAAAACAACAGCACCTCGCAAAGACTTGGCCATGGACACCATGCTGGAAATCATCAACAAAGAGCGGTTTGTTTCTTGTCACTCATATGTACAGTCTGAAATCAACATGTTGATGAAAGTGGCTGAAGATTTTGACTTCAACATCAACACCTTCACGCACATTTTAGAAGGATACAAAGTGGCTGACAAAATGAAGGCCCATGGTGTCGGAGGTTCAACCTTTTCTGATTGGTGGGCTTATAAATGGGAAGTGAATTATGCCAT
>JAUHZH010000277.1 GCA_030426065.1 Gammaproteobacteria bacterium | reverse complement strand
AGATGCACCGATGGTCTTGTGGTTTTCTGAGCCTTGTATGCGTGCCACCAAATCGACTCGATGGTGGTTCACTTGACCTGATTCACCCCGCGATCGCAGCAACAAACCAAACTGGCCTTGGCTTGGGTGTGTTGCTTTTATGCTCAACTCGGGTTGACCGCTTGCAGTGTTTTGGATGGTCACCTCATCAATGGAAACATCGGTCAAGTTATTGATCAAGAAAGGCAGGTAATGTTTTGCGCCGTGCACCAACGATGGCTTGATGGGTGTGTTGTGAGTCATTGGCACGACATCACCCAAATCCTTTGATTCTTGTTTCAACGGCATTTGAAAATACAAGAAAGCAAGCGAGCTCAACAACAGCAGAATAAAGGCAGGTGCCAACCAATGCTTATTTGAAAGCGCAGATTGATTGGCTTTATTTTGTTCTGAAGTGACTGTTTTAAGGAAACGAACGCCCTGACCATAGACAGACTCAATGTAATCATCTTGACTGACTTGGCTGAGAGATTTTCTAAGCTTTAAGATGCACTGATCAATGGTGTTATTGGTCACCACACGACCTTTCCAAACATGCTCAATCAAATCATCTCTGCTGACCAAGCGATGGGGGTTTTCCAACAAATACAACAGCAACTCATTGCTTTTTTTTGTCAGCTCGACCACCTGATTTTCATGACTGAGTATTTTCTGATTCAAGTCATATTCAAATCCCGCAAAATAAAAATGACTCATGCCATGCCCGCAAGTGAATTTTTCATCATTGAATTTCAGTGTCCTGACCTTAATCTGGATAGGTTATCAGAAGTCATCAAATGTTCCAAGACAAGGCGCAACTCGCAGACACCATTCCTTATCAAGAGCCGGAACGTGAGTAATGGGGCATTTTATGACTTTCCTTCGGGAGAACTGGGATACCACACTGGCATCCCCATCCACCTTCTAGCAACCTCACTTCTGTACTTAAAATTAAGAATGATTTCATCTTCTGCTCATGGTTCGAAATGATCGGACTGGTACCCTGAAGGCTTTTGATTGATTGATAACACATGAAAGCACTTGTACTGTTATTCCTCGCTTTTTCTTCATCCGTGATGGCCGCTGAAATCGTTGTCAACACCAATGACCTGACCGTCTTTGCCGATGACGGTTGGTGTACTTTAAGTGAAGCGGTAGAAGCCGCCAACATGAATGTGACCAGTGGATCAACACCTGGCGAATGCGACGCCGGTGATGCTTATCCGGCGACTGATGAAATCAGTTTTGATCTGGGATTTTTACCCGCAGATTTTTTTCCATTCGCACCCTTTGAATTGATTGAACCTGTGAGCATCAAAGGACCCGGCGCAGACGTCATGTCGTTTTCCAGCATTGCCAACAGCCGGGTTTTCATCGTCCAAAACCTTCACAACCAAGTGGCATTTGAAATCAGTGGCATGTCGCTGGCTTTCAACCACCTGCCTGCCAGTTTTGGTCAGTATGGTGGTGCCATGCTGGTGACACTTTCAAGCAACAGCCAACTGACTTTGGACAGAATCAAATTCCTGCAAAACACCGCAGAGCGTGGCGGCGGCGCTTTGGGGATTATTGGTGGTGCAGACAGTCATGTTTTGATCAAGAACAGTACATTTGAAGGCAACCACACCACAGATTTCAACACCACCTCACCGATTGGTGGCGGTGCCATTTTCATTGGCGCGAATCAAAGTGTCGAGATTGAAAATTCCAGTTTTTATGATAATTACAATGCGCACAGTTCGCTGGCTCAACCCCAAAGTGATGCAGCCGGCGGTGCGATCTTGGTGCGATCCAGCCAATCGCTGCCCACCACTTTGACCATCAAAAACGCCACTTTCTCCAACAACCACACCACTGGCGTGGGTGGCGCCATTGCATTGGGTGGGCCTGGCTTCCCTTCTGAATGGACCACCATGAACCTTGCTCACAGTACTTTGACCTTGAATCAAGCAGACAGCAACGATGATCAAACCGGCAACATCAGCGGTGGTGGTGGCATTTGGTCTTCTTCACCCAACCCCATCACCATGCTCAACAACATCGTGTCCTTGAACACCGACCTATCACAAATGCCCGCTGCTGACTTGAGCGGTGTCATCACCTCACTTGGCTATAATTTGATTGGTGACAATTCGACGGTCTCTGGCGTTTTCCCCGCAGGACAACCCAATGCCAATGATGATTGGGTGGGTGCATTTTTTGCTGTCCTTGACCCCATGCTGACCCCGCTCGCTGATCATGGTGGACCGACCTTGACACACCAACCGCTGGAAAACAGCATCGTGCTTGACCAAGGAAAATGCAACAACCAAACCATTGACCAACGCCACTTTCACAATGGCCAAACCGGTTTGCGCAGCCAAGACATCCCCACCATCACCAACGCGCTTTCAGGCTGTGACATTGGGGCGGTGGAATTGTCGACGCTCAGCAGCAACCCACTGCCAGTTCTCAGCGACGATGAATACTTGTTGTTAGAAGATGTGGCCTTCCTGGTGTCAGCTGATCAAGGTGTGTTAAACAACGACAGTGACAATGACCCTTTGGTTGTACTCAACGCAGGCACTTTTAATGTGACCGGTGGTGACGTGGATGGCTCACTTGAACTGGCAACCGACGGCGCTTTCCAATTCACAAGCACAGCACCGGATGCCAATGGCCAATCAACTTTCAACTACACCGTCCATGATGGTTTCAATGCCACACAAGCCAGCGTCACATTAACGATACAACCGGTCAATGACCCGCCCAGTTTTGATGCGTTGAATAACCACCTGGTCAGCCTGACAGGTCAAGCACACGTCATCACTCAATGGGCCAACAACATCGCAGCAGGACCTCCCAATGAATCCACACAGGCATTGGCTTTTCTGGTCTCCGAAACCCAAGTGCCAGCAAACTTCTTCAATCAACTGCCAACCATCAACAGCAACGGTGACCTGACATTGGATTTACACCCCAATGCATCAGGGGTTGCTGAAATAAGCGTCTTGTTGCAAGACAATGGCGGCACACAATTTGGAGGACAAAACCAATCACCTCCTGTGACCCTAACCATAGAAGCCGATGACACGATTTTCATGGATGGGTTTGAATGACCCATCCATAGCGATTCATTAGTGGGCTGAAACATTGCCGTCGATGAACACTGTCAGATGCTCAATCTCTGTTTGATCAATTTCGACAAACTAACTCAGCTGTTGGCCAGAAAATCCTGGGCGAAGCGTTGCAAAACACCACCGGCTTCGTAAATGTGAACTTCTTCGGCGGTGTCCAACCTGGATTTCACAGGGATGGTGACTCGTTCGCCGTTTTTGCGTGTCATCAACACTTGCATCTCGGTTCCTGGGGCCACGTCGCCTTGGACGTCGTACGTTTCTGTGCCGTCAATGCCGTAAGTTTCGCGGGTGTCTCCGCCAGTGAATTCCAGAGGCAAGACGCCCATACCAATCAGGTTGGTGCGGTGGATGCGTTCGAATCCCTCGGCCACAATCACCTCGACACCAGCCAAGCGAACGCCTTTGGCGGCCCAGTCACGAGATGATCCCTGACCGTAATCTTTGCCGGCAATGATGATCAAAGGTTGGGCCCGGTTCATGTAGGTTTCGATGGTTTCCCACATGCGCATCTCTGTGCCTTCAGGTTCCAAGCGGGCCAAAGAACCTTGCTTGATGCTGCCGTCTTCATTGCGCACCATTTCATTGAGCAATTTCGGATTGGCAAAAGTGGCCCTTTGCG
>JAUHZH010000276.1 GCA_030426065.1 Gammaproteobacteria bacterium | reverse complement strand
TTCACAGGCGAAACCAACCACAGGAATTTTTCTGAGCTCTTGCTTCATCACCCATTTAAAATCCAATGGCATGAAACCATAAACAGCCATGATGTCATAGGTGCTTTGGTGATTGGCAACCACCACATAAGATTGTCCTTTGTTGATGTGTTCAAGTCCATTGACCTTCACTTTAACTGGGGTGATCAACAAAATGAATTTGCCCCAAATCGGTGCGATCACCTGACCAGCGAATTGCCCCAAACCTAACAAACAGAACAAGATGATCAGCATGCTGATTACCAAAGTCCAGGCCCAAGCCAAGGGATACAGGATCAACCAGACATAAATTTGAAACAGGTTTGTCATCATTCTGCGCATGGCGAAGGATTATAACCCAGCGTACAAAATGGTCAATCACATCCCGTTTTTATTTCAAATCAGTTAAAAATATTCGAATTTGATGGTGCCTTATGAACTCAAGCACCCAATTTGACCTCTTTTCATTGCAAAAACAAATGACAAACAAACATGCACCCCTTCTGACAAGTACTTTCGACACAACACACATTCCCTTAAGATAAGTTTTCATTCCGATGACAAGCCAAACATGAATTTGGTACAATTTTGACTTTCATTGACTGATTAAAGCACATGAACATCAAGACAATCACTTTGGCATTGGCACTGACTTGCTCACAAATGGGATCCGCAGACGTGTTGCTGATCGATCGCGTAGAATCCAAATCTGGATTGAACTTGCCTGGCAAAAGTCAAACCATGGATCAAGTGCGCAGTCAATTTGGTGACCCCATCAGTGAATCATCCCCTGTTGGCGAACCACCCATCACCCAATGGGAATACGCTGATTTCATCGTGTATTTTGAGTACAGCCACGTCATCACATCGGTGGTTAAAAAATCCAAGCCAACTGAACAAGGCCCCAAATCCCCCACTAACTGAATGAACAGAAACCAGTTGATGCAAAGCTGGCTCACCGCCACTTTGCCTGCATTGGGCTATGCCAATGAATTCGAAGCTGAACCCGCTTCAGCCGATGCTTCGTTTCGCTCTTACCACCGCGTCACCACCGGTCAAAAAACTTTGATTGTGATGGATGCACCGCCAAGCCATGAAGACTGCCAACCTTTTTTGAAAGTCCAACAGCTTTTGGATGGTGCTGGGGTGCCGGTTCCACAGGTTTTGGCACAAGATGAAGCCAATGGTTTTTTGTTGCTCAGCGATTTGGGCAACACCTTGTTTCTTGATGTTTTGGCCCAAGACAATGTGGAACAATGGTACGCAAAAGCGACGCAACACATCCATTTGATGCAAAGCATCGGTGCGCAATCTGAAATACCACTCTATGATGAAGCGTTGCTGCGAACAGAGATGCAGCTGTTCACTGATTGGTTCATTGGTAAACACCTGAACTACGCTTTGGATGAGCATGAAATCAGGCTGATCGAACAAGTACAAGACATGCTGGTCGTCAACGCCACATCACAACCACAGGCTTTCGTTCACAGGGATTACCACAGCCGCAACTTGATGTGTCATGACTTACAAGCGGCTGTGATTGACTTTCAAGATGCAGTATGGGGTCCCATTACTTATGATTTGGTCTCGCTGTTCAAAGATTGCTACATCAGCTGGCCTGAAGAGCAAGTGGTCACTTGGGTGGACCAGTTCAGAAAGCAATACAATGACAAACACGACAGTGATCATGACATGGCCACATTTTTGCGTTGGTTTGATTGGATGGGCGCGCAACGCCACATGAAAGCGATTGGCATTTTTTGTCGACTGAACTACCGAGATGGCAAAAAGCAATACCTCTATGACATACCCCGCACCATGAAGCACCTGCAAATGACCTGTTTGAATTACCCTGAATTGGCCGAATTCAATCAACTACTGGATCGCCTCCAACCCAAACTGCAGCTGGCATGAAAGCATTCATTTTGGCCGCAGGCAAAGGTGAACGCTTGCGACCTTTGACACTAAGAACACCGAAGCCATTGGTTGAGGTGCAAGGCAAACCGTTGCTTCAGTGGCATTTGGAGGCATTGCGCCGGGCCGGCTTCACTGACATCGTGATCAATGTGTCGTGGCTGCGCAATCAAATCATCGATTTTGTCGCCCAAGATCAATTCTCTGACCTCAACATCCAAATATCTGATGAAGGTGACACACCACTAGAAACTGGAGGCGGCATGTTGAAAGCCCTGCCCCTTTTGGGGGAAGAACCTTTTTTGGTGGTCAATGCCGATGTGTTCACAGACATGGATTACGCTCAGGTCAAAGGCCTTCAAGAAGAAGATCTGGTTCATTTGATGCTGGTCAACAACCCCGAACACAACCCCAATGGCGATTTTGGTATTGATCAAGGCCGATTGATCGAGCCAAAACAATTCACTTACTCTGGCATCGGCATCTATCACCCTAAACTGTTCTGCGATCCCAGCCTCTCTGGCATTTTCTCTGTTGTGCCCTTGATCAAAAGGGCAATCAAACAAAACCAAGCCTCTGCCCAACACCACAAAGGCCACTGGAACGATGTCGGCAGCCCAGAACGACTGGCTTTGTTGAACGCCAAATGAGTTGTCTTTAAATCACAACATAAAAGGGGCTTCGACGGGCTCAGCCGGCTTTCATTCTTTTCGTTCGTCATGCCGTCGAAGGACGATGTCCAGGAAAACTGAACGGATTTACAATCTTCGAAGTCGTCTATGAAAATATGGTTGCATTGTGCTACTTAATAGACTCCGGCCTTCGCCGGAGTGACAGAGTTGTATTGCCTTCGCCGGAGTGACTGTGCTTGGTTTGGTTTCATCAAAGTTGCGGTTTTGAATTTACCTTAATTGAGAACCTAACATGATTACGACATTGATAGTGACTTCGAGGGAGCTCTACCAACTTTTATGATGCCAGTCCACTGAGCACGTCGAAGTGCCCAATACACTTCACGTGATTCCGGCCTTGGAAGTGGCGGCGTTTTTTCCATTTAAATGGCCGGAATGACGATGGAGGGATCCTATGCTACAATCGCTCATCCTGTTAAAAAGCACAAACTTTATGAATTCCAAACACCTCACCACTTTGTTGTTACTGATTTTTTCTGGTTTGGCTCTGGGCGCGGAAGAATCCCCAGCCAGTCCATATGCTGCGACGGTTTGGTCAGTAATGCCACCCTTGTTGGCAATTGCCATTGCCTTGGTGTTTCGCAATGTGATTCCTGCCCTCTTTCTGGGTTTGGTTTTTGGTGTTTGGCTGGTCGCAGGCGGCGGTGTTCAAGAAGTCTTTTTGGCACCTGTCAAAGCCTTTGAAACCTATGTGGTCAATGCATTGGCCGACAAAGACCATGCTTCGGTAATTTTGTTTTCATTGATGATCGGCGGCATGGTGGGGATCACGTCTCGCAACGGCGGCATGGTCGGGGTGGTCAACATCATCATCCGTTGGGCCAACAACACCAAACGTGCCTCTTTGGCCACTGTTGGTATGGGCATGAGTATTTTCTTTGATGATTACGCCAACACTTTGGTGGTCGGTAACACCATGCGACCCGTGACCGACAAAATGCGAATTTCGAGACAGAAACTGGCTTATTTGGTCGATTCCACAGCCGCCCCCATTGCCTGCATTGCTTTGATCACCACTTGGGTGGGCTTCGAAGTGGGTTTGATTGATGATGCATTGAAAGGCGTGGGCTATGAAGGCATGAGCGCGTATGGGGTGTTTCTGCAAACCATTCCTTACAGTTTTTACCCCATTTTGGCGCTGT
>JAUHZH010000275.1 GCA_030426065.1 Gammaproteobacteria bacterium | reverse complement strand
AGCTTTGGGCAGTTGTCCAGATCAAGTGCTGACAGAGTTTTTGGTCAGTGGTGAGCAGCTGAGTGTGGCGCTGATGCAGGCCCATCTCAAATCCAAAGGCATCACCGCAACGACTTTATGTCCAGCACAATTCATTTTCGTCAATGACGATGGGTCGGTGGATTTGGCCGCCAGCAAAACACGTTACCAAAACATGCCTGAAAGACAGGGTGTTGTGTTGATGCCCGGATTTTTTGGTGCCGACCACCAAGGCCAGTGGCAAACTTTGGGCCGCAATGGATCTGATTATTCCGCCGCCCTTTTGGCCGCATGTGCGGGAGCCAGTGATTGTGAAATCTGGACCGATGTCGATGGTGTTTACCAAGCAGACCCCAGGTGGGTGGCTGAATCGGCATTGTTGCCTCAATTGTCTTATCAAGAGGCCATGGACATGTCTTATTTTGGTGCCAAAGTGATTCACCCCAAAACCATAGCACCACTGGCAGAGCAAGGCATCAAAGCTTGGATTCGCAATGCCAAGGCGCCTGAACGACCGGGCACTTTGATCAGCCACGAATCGGTGGCGGAAAGGGCCGTAACTGCGGTCACTCACTTATCTAACATGGCCATGATTCACGTCACTGGTCAAGGGTTGCAAGGCATGGTGGGTGCCGCTGCTCAGGTGTTTGATGTGATGGCCGCAGAACATATTTCTGTGTTTTTAATCAGCCAGACCGCCAATGAACAAGGCATCAGTTTCTGTGTGCCTGATGATGAATCCGAACAAGCAGTGGCGGCCTTGAACCGGGCGTTTGCTTTGTCCATCAAACATGGCTTGGTCAACCCCATTGAACGCATGACCGGCTTGAGCATCATCACGGTGGTGGGTGATGGCATGCATTCCCACAAAGGGGTGGCCAATCAATTTTTTCGCGCACTGACTCAGGCACGGGTCAATGTCAAAGCCATCGCTCAAGATGCATCAGAGCGCAGCATATCAGCGGTGATCAATGGTCAGAAAACCCAACAGGCTGTGGTCAGCTGTCACCAACACCTGTGTCAGCCACAACAGCGTTTGGATGTCTTTGTTCTGGGCTGTGGCACCGTTGGACAAGTGTTATTGGCTCAAATGTTCAAACAACAGCAACGCTTACTGGATCAGGGCATCGAACTGAAAATTCAAGCGGTGGCCAATTCGCGTCAATGCCTGTTCCATCCTCAAGCCGATGACTGGCAGTCTCAGCTGAAAGCACAAACAGAAGTCGATGTGGCATCCATTTTACAATCGGCATCATCGCGTCCTGATGTGATTCATCCTGTGGTGGTGGATTGCACCGCATCGGCTGTGGTGGCACAAGCTTATCCGGCCTACTTTGATGCAGGGTTTGATGTCGTGACGGCCAATAAACTGGCCAACACTTTGCCATGGGAACAACACCAATCTATGCTGGCTTCGGCCAGAAAAAACCGCCGTTTGTACCGTTATGAAACCCACGTGGGCGCAGGCCTGCCTGTGATCAAAAACCTCAAAGCCTTGATGCAGTCAGGCGATGCTTTGTTGGCTTTTGAAGGCATCTTGTCTGGTTCATTGTCATTGATTTTTGGCTTGTTGGAAGCGGGACAAAGTTTGAGTGAAGCGGTCATATCAGCACAAGAAAAGGGATTCACCGAGCCTGATGTCAGTCAAGATTTGAGTGGCATGGATGTGGCAAGGAAGGTATTGATCATGGCCAGAGAAGTGGGATTGTCTTTGTCGATGGAGGACATTGATTTGAAGCCAGTGGTGTCTTTTGACGATGATTCACTTGATGTGGCCACAGTGATCAAAAATCAAAACGATCATTTTGACGCTTTGGTTAAACAAGCGCAGAAAGACGATGCGGTGTTGCGCTATGTCGCCACCATTGAGGATGGCAAGTGTGCCGTGGGCGTCAAACAACTGCCCAAAACGCATCCATTGGCGGGCATCAAAGGCGGCGAAAATGCCTTGTCTTTGCTGACCGACTATTATCAACCCATGCCTTTTGTGATTCGAGGCTATGGCGCAGGTGCTGCGGTGACGGCAGCGGGTTTATTTGGTGACGTGCTGTCGCTGTCAGGAGGACGATCATGAGTGTTTCGGTTTACGCCCCACCTTCGGTGGGCAACGTCAGTGTCGGATTCGACAGTTTGGGTTTGGCATTACAGCCGATTGCTGGGCAGCAAGTGGGCGATGTGGTGACGGTGTCTGCTGCTCATCACGACCAATGGCATGTCAAAGGCCCTTGGGCCCATGCATTGCCAACAGATCCCAAAGAAAACGCCATCCACGATGTCCATCAAAGGTTTAACCAAGCCCTCAAGGCCAAAGGGATGACACCCAAACCGGCCAAAGTGGTGTTGGACAAACGTTTGCCGATTGGCAGTGGCTTGGGTTCCAGTGCCAGTTCGGTGGTTGCCTGTGCGGTGGCTTTGAACCTGTTTCACCAACAAGCCTTATCGGATGAGGACTTGTTGTCGGTGATGGCAGATGCCGAAGCCAAAATCAGTGGTGGCTACCACTTGGATAACGTGGCACCTGCATTCACGGGCGGTTTGCAATTGATGACACCTTTTGCTGATCAGCCGTTTGTGGTGTTGCCTGAACTTTTGGGATTGTATTGGGTGGTGGCTTATCCGGGAACCCAATTGAACACACAGGCTTCGCGATCGGTTTTGCCATCTGAATTACCGATGCCCTTGGCGATTGAGTGGGTACAACGCACGGCCGCCTTTGTCGATGCCTGTCATCGCCAAGACTTGCAAGGCGCGGGTGCCCTGCTTCAAGACGTAGTGGCAGAACCACACAGGGTGCAGTTGTTACCCGGGTATGCCGATTTGAAAGCACTTTTGAATGACCAAGGTGCATTGGCTGTGGGGATTTCAGGCTCAGGTCCCACGGTGTTTGCTGTGACCGATGATTTGACACAAGCCCAAGCATTTGAAAAACTGATGGCCAGCGAATACGTCGCCAATGAACGGGGCTTTGTCCACATCTGTAAAGCCGATGTGGCCGGTGCCAGGGTTGTTCAACAACCAGATGAACTGAAAGGAGCAGTGGCATGAAAATGATCAACATCAAGCAACCTGAAGAAGTGTTGTCATTTTGCGATGCGGTTTTGAAAGGCTTGGGCAGGGACCATGGGTTGTTTTTACCAGAAAAATTAACGCCTTTGAGTGACATCGCTGGGTTGCTGAACGCCCCCAGGGCGGAACGCCAACAGGCCGTGATTGAGGCGCTGGCTGGCGCATCTGCATTGCCCGATTTGACGGCTGCGGTGGCTTCGGCGTTGGATGTGCCTTTGCAGGTGCAAGCCGTTGCTGAAGGCGTTCATTGTTTGGAATTGTTCCATGGACCGACTTTGGCGTTCAAAGATTTTGGTGCCCGATTCATGGCACAGTGTTTGGCACAATTGAAAGGTCATCGTCCGGTCACCATTTTGACCGCGACCTCGGGGGACACCGGTGCGGCGGTTGCTCAAGCCTTTCATCAAGTGCCTGGCGTGGAGGCTGTGATTTTGTTTCCCAAAGGTCGCATCAGTCCCGAACAACAACAACTGTTCACGACTTTGAGTGGCAACATCAAAACCATTGCCATCGACGGACGATTTGATGATTGTCAGGCATTGGTCAAACGCTGTTTTGACGACCAAGATCTGGTTGAGCAGTTGGGATTGAACTCGGCCAATTCAATCAACATCAGCCGCTTGCTGGCCCAAGTGACTTATTACTTTGATGCCGTTGCCGCTTTACCTGAATCGCAACGTCAATCGCTGGTAT
>JAUHZH010000274.1 GCA_030426065.1 Gammaproteobacteria bacterium | reverse complement strand
AAGCCGTCGCTTTGTTTATTGAGGATCATGTGATTCCACAGGAGCACCTGCTGTTATCACAACAGTATGAGGCATTGGAATCCGCCATGCAAGGCATGAGAAAAAAGGTGAAAGACCGCAACTGGTGGTCAACCCTTCCCACAAAAACCATGGACCTGTCCATGTATGAATTGGGCCTGTTATCCGAAGTCGTTGGCCGGTCTCCACTGGGCCATTACGCTTTCGGGTTTCAGGCACCAGACATCGGTAACATGGAATTGATGTCCCAATTCGCCTCCCCAGAAATCCAAAAACGTTGGCTGGCACCCTTGCAGAATGGCGACATTCGCAGTTGCTTTGCCATGACAGAACCCGACAGCCCAGGTTCCAACCCAACCATGATGAACACCCAAGCCATTATGGAAGGTGATCATTGGGTCATCAATGGCCGAAAATGGTTCACCACTGCCGCAGAAGGTTCAGCCTTTTGTATTGTGATGGCCAAAACCCACCCCGAAGCCGACAAGCACCAACAGGCCAGCATGATTTTGGTGCCAAATGACACACCGGGCTATCGCATCATCCGCAATGTCCCTGTGATGGGCCATGCAGGCGCTGGTTATTTTTCACATGCAGAGGTCGCTTTTGACCAATGCCGAGTTCCCATCAGCCACACCATAGGCAATCCAGGTGATGGTTTTAAATTGGCACAACACCGACTGGGACCAGGAAGGGTGCACCATTGCATGCGTTGGCTCGGCGTCGCACAAAGGTGTTTTGACATCATGTGCCAGCACGTCAAACAGCGACAGATCACCCAAACCAAGACATTGGCAGATCAAGATTTGATCAAAACCAAGGTGGCCCAATGCTATGCGCAAATCCAAGCTGCACGGGCGGTGGTCATCAACACAGCCAAAAAAATCGACGAAGAGGGCTTTGAAGCGGCACGGTATGATGTGTCCATGATCAAGTTCCATTGCGCTGAAATGCTCACCAACGTGATCAGCCATGCATTGCAATGTTTGGGCGCAGCTGGCGTCAGCGATGACCACATTGTTGCGTTCTATTATCGCGAAGAACGGGCCGCCCGAATTTATGACGGTCCAGATGAAGTTCACATGTTATCATTGGGTAAACAAATCCTCACACAATAAAATTTCATGAGAACAAGCTACCAACAATTTTTGGTGTTGTTTGAACAGTTGATCGGAGATGAATGGACTTTTCTTTACAAGAAGTACCACATCAAATTGAACCTGAAAAATCAAAACATCGCCACCAAAAAACTTCAAACCATCATTGAAGGCACCACCTATTTGTCTCACATACATGGCTTCCATTCGATGTCTATGCGTGAATTGGGTGACCATTGCCAAGTCAGCATTGGTGGTCTTTACAAGTACTTCGAAAACAAAGACCAATTGGCAGCCATGATTCATTCTGGGCTGATTTCAATTGGTGGCGTTTGCCTCACTGACCTGGCGGAAGGTGATGACGAACCGGTTCCCGAACTGTATGCTTTTTTGACCCGTCATTTGTATTTGTCAGAACGGTTAAAAACTTGGTTTCAATTTGCCTTTATGGAAGCCAAACACCAAGACAAAGCTTTGTTGAAGTTACTCATGAGATCTGAAATACAAGTAGAAAACACCATAGAAATCAAACTGGCACGCGCCCACAAAATGAAGCAGTGTCATTGTCCCGACCCGAGTTTCACAGCCATCATGATCAAATCCATGCTGCAAGATTGGTACACCAAATCCTGGAAGTACCAAATGCGAGGCATTGGCATCGATGATTATGCTGACAAACTGTGGAAAACAGTGGTGGCCATGACCCAAATCAAAGATGAATTCAGAAACGATAAAAAACTGTATCAATACGCAACTCGGCACTGACAGTGACTGGCAACTCACACCACTCACTGGCGGATCGAGCAACTTGACTTTTTTGGCCCAAAGCAATGAGCGTCAATTAATCCTCAGGACATCACCACCGGGTACCAAGTCCAAAGGGGCCCACAACATGAAAAGGGAATACGACTGGCTGACTGCATTGCACCCCACATTCCCCAAATGTCCAGAACCGATTTTTTATAGTGACGACCCAAGCTACTTTGAGCGGCCTTTCTATGCCATGGAACCCATCCAGGGAGACATCATCAGAAATCAGCTTCCCAGCCACATGGACCCAATCCATGCACCGCAGCTGTGTCAAGAATGGATCACCACATTTCACCAACTGCACCGATGTGATACCAGCCGGTTGGGGGCTTTTGACAAAGGTGAAGGTTACATTGACCGCCAACTGAAAGGATGGTCACAGCGGTATGAAATGGTCAAACCCAACCACAAGCCAGCACACACCGTGAGTCAATGGTTGTCAAAACAAAACATCAAGGAGCAACCGCATTGTCCTATTCACAACGACTATAAATTCGACAATTTGGTGTTCAAAGACAACAAAATCATTGGTGTTCTGGACTGGGAGCTGGCCACCGTGGGTGACCCTTTTATGGATTTGGGTTGCTCATTGGCTTATTGGGTAGAAGCTGAAGATGACAGCAGCATGAAAAAACTGGCCATGATGCCCACCCATTTGCCCACCATGTGGCGACGTGATGAATTGGTTCACCAATACTGCACAACAGCCAACTTGGCCATCGACGATTATCGCTTTTATTATGTTTATGGCCTGTTTCGATTGGCCGTTATTGCCCAACAAATTTTTTACCGGTACGAACATGGTCAAAACCCCAACCCCGCATTTGCATCATTGGGTCATGTTCGCGACCTGATGCTCAGTCAAGCTTTGGAGAACATATCATGACACACAACTTCAAAAACAAAATCATCCTCGTCACCGGCGCTTCTCGGGGCATAGGACAAGCCATCGCAGAACAGTTTGCAAAATCGGGCGGCACCGTCGTTGTCAGTTCTCGTTCTCATGAGGCTTGCCAGAAAGTGGTGGATGACATCATAAGCAAAGGTGGCCAAGCCCATGCCCTCGTCTGTCACAATGGCGATCAAACATCGAGGTCTGCCTTGATTGAACAAATCCGATCGCAATTTGGCCGTCTTGATGTTTTGGTAAACAACGCCGCTGCCAACCCTTACTTTGGCAATGTCCTTGACACAGGCTTTGACGCAATGAAGAAAACCATTGAAGTGAACATCGAAGGGTATTTCCACATGAGTCAATTGGCAGGACAGTTGATGCGTGAACAAAAGTCGGGTGTCATCATCAACACCGCATCGGTGGCTGCGCTCCAAGCTGGCTGGTCGCCACACCTCTACATGACAGCCAAAGCAGCGGTTGTTGCGCTGACCCAAAGCCTGGCCATGGAGATGGCCGATGTCGGGGTACGCGTCAACGCCATCTGCCCAGGCGCGGTAGCCACTCCCCTGCTGGCCGGTAACCCCAAAGCGACGCGAGAGGACATCGACCGCCTCGGCGCAACGTTCGGTGCCTCAGTGCCATTGGGGAGAATTGGCGAACCCATCGAGCTGGCAAATGTCGCATTGTTCTTGGCCAGCGATGCATCGTCCTACATCACTGGCCAAGCCATCGTGGTCGACGGCGGCTCAACCACGGGCAAGGCCTGGCAGGAATGGCCCGAGTTCACCCGGACCCATCGCCCTATCCGGCACCATCGACCGAGCGACCGGTAGCCCAAAGCCACTACGCTGCCCGCCGTGACCGACCAAGCAGCAGACATTCATCTGGCCACCACCGTTGCCGGTAGTGGCACCCCCGTAGTGTTCACCCACGGGTGGGCCGACGAGCGCAGCGTCTGGG
>JAUHZH010000273.1 GCA_030426065.1 Gammaproteobacteria bacterium | reverse complement strand
ATCAGAACCTGGAATTTTTTCCCTGACATCAATCAACCCGAAAAGGGCATGGAACGCTACCAACATTTTTGTGTGGCCCGCCAAATGGTGCTCAACCAACACCCGCAGTTCAATGGTCACAACCCAGCAGCCACCGCGATAGGAAATCATGGTGATGACAGCTCGTTTGTTTTTGTGTTTGCCAAAGCGCCTGGCATCGGCATTGAAAATGACCGCCAAGTGCCTGCCTGGCAATACCCTGAGCAATATGCGCCCAAGCAACCCCGGTTCACACGGGGCATGGTACATGGTGGTGTCCTGATGTGTTCAGGAACGGCCAGTGTTGTGGGCCATGAAACCTTGCATGTGGGTGACCTTGAAAAGCAATGCGGAGAATCGTTGCGCAATGTCAAACAGGTGATCCTTCAGTCTCAAAAAAACATGTCATGGCGTGAAGGCGTGTTTCGTTTTTACCTGCGTGAACGAGCGGATTTACCCAGGCTGATGCCGTTGATCGCGGAAGCAGGCATCAAACATTATGTGGTGCTGTTGGGGGATGTGTGCCGCGAAAACTTACTCATTGAGTGTGAGGCGGTGTTCCAAATCGCTTGATTTCAGGCTACAATGATTGCCAACATTGAGTGTGTGACACAACTTTATAATAAAAGACCCAAGGCAAAAACAGGAGGGCACATGCCTAGAAAAAAAATAGAAAATGCAGTTTTTGATGAACTCTATTTGCAGGAACGGTTTCAGAACATCAATTTTTTCAAATTGGATGTGGATGCGCTGAATCGGTTTTTGAGCTATTGCCACCTGAGAAAATTCCCCACCAAAACCACCGTGATTCGACCGGGCGACTTGGCCAACACGCTGTACTACATTGTTGATGGCTCGGTGACCATTTCCTATGAAAATGACGAAGGCAAGGAGCTGATTCTGGCATACTTGAACAAAGGTGATTTCATCGGTGAAATGGGCTTGTTCATGAAAACTGAGCGCCGTGAAGTGATGGTGCGGACACGCTCCAAAACAGAAGTGGCTGAAATTGGCTACATGCGATTGGGCCAGTTGTTAGAAAATGAATTGAAAGAAGATGGTTTGCATTTGTTGTATGCCATTGGCACCCAATTGACCCACCGTTTGTTACAAACCTCTCGCAAAGTCCATCGACTGGCTTTCCTCGATGTCACCGGCAGGGTGGCCAGAACTTTGATTGATTTGTGTAAAGAGCCCAATGCCTTGTCCCATCCTGATGGCACGCAAATCAAAATATCACGTCAAGAAATATCGCGCATCGTTGGTTGTTCCAGGGAAATGGCTGGCCGTGTACTGAAAGATTTGGAAGAGCAGGGCAACCTGATGGTCAAAGGTCACACCATTGTGGTCTTGCACGACCGTTCTGACGAACCCAACATTGATTGACCTTACCTTTCTGAGTAGGTGTTTGGCCTTGTGGGTCGAATCCCCTCAATTCAATGAATGATTAAAATTCAACTGGGGTGATAACACCAGTGCCAAGGCTCGTAGATGATGCCGTGTGGATTGCCCCTGGGGTAAGACAGTGTGAAGCCGTGTTTTTTCCCATACGTTTGCAACCAGGCAAAGGCTGGGCTTTCCTCAAAATGTGTTTCTAAAACCTCAAACCCGGGCGTGGTCAAATCAATGGCACGACCTGAGTGGTGTTCAGAGTGACCCGGTGCGGCATTGACTTTCAGAATGTCATCGAGTTTTTGTCCCTTGTTGATCTTGTTTTGGATCAAGGCAGCTTGGTATTTCGGGCTTCTGTAGGCAGAGACCAGTTGCAGAGAAACACCGGATAGGCTGGCTTCATTTTGCATTTGTTGCCAGGCCACAGCGGCTTGTGGGTCCATTCTTGCGGGTCGATCAAACACATCCAAGCCGACGTCAATCAAACGACAAGCAGAGGGGCAGTAAGGGGCTGTCAAGTTGACTGATTCTATGCCCAGTTCCCGGTTCAATTGCTGATAAAGGTTGGGTCTGTCTTGGTTTTGCCATACCATGACATCAAGGCTGGTTGTGAATCCCATGCGCTCCAAAAAAACCACTGCCTTGGGATCGATGGCTTGTTCTGCTTTAATGGCTTCTGATGCGTGTTGGCTCAGCCATGACAGCGATGCTTCACTGGCCACACCCAACCCTTGAGCTTCTTGAATCAGGTTAATGGAAAAAAAGCCGTCTTGAAAAGCCAATTGCCCCAACAGGTGGCCAAGGTGGTCCTTGATGTGCCACAGTGAAGGGTTCATTGCCTCAATGTGCAACCGTTCTGTTTTGATGACCTTCATGGCTTCTGGGGTTGTTTCAAGTCACTGTGAGCCTGTTCCCAGTTGCGGCCATCAAATGATTCAATGGTCCATTCATTGGGTTCAAAACCATCCAAACAATGGGCGTTGAGGCTCCAGCAATCCGGATGAGAACGTGGCTGGTAAAACGATTTGACGCCGCACTGGTTGCAAAACAAGTGATTGGCCTGGCCGGTGTTGAACCGGTAACTGGTCAACTGATCCAATCCTTGAACTATGCGACAGTCTTCATGAGGCACAATCAAGTGCAAAAAGCCGGTCATGCTGCACATGGAACAATTGCAATGAAGCAGTGTTTCATCGCGATTCACAGACGCTTCGAATTGAACCGCTCCACAGTGACAACCACCATGAACGGTTTTCTTGGGTTGATTTTTTAATTTCTCAGTCATATATCATCTTCCGTGTGGGATAATACCGCGTTTTTTAATATCAGGAAACCGACTCTTGTGTCAATCACGGGTTCAGGTTCCTCTCAACAAGGATAATAACATGAATTTTTTCATCTCAGATGCAGCAGCCCAGTCAGGCGCACAACAACAAGGCGACCCAATGGTGACATTATTGTTTATGGTGGGTATTTTTGCTGTGATGTATTTTTTGATGATTCGTCCGCAACAAAAACGCATGAAAGCCCATCAAGCCATGGTCAACGCCTTGACCGTTGGTGATGAAGTGATTTCAAACGGCGGCACACTGGGAAGCATCACACATGTGGATGAGACCTTTGTCAAAATGACCATTGCCGACGGTGTAGAAGTCCATGTTCAGAGAAGTGCCATTGCCAAAGTTTTGCCCAAAGGCACCATCAAATCATTGAAATAATATAAAAGAGAGAGACCCATGAATCGTTACCCGATGTGGAAATATGTGCTGATTTTGGTCGTTGTGGCCATCGGCGCTTTGTATGCTTTGCCCAACATTTATGGTCAAAGCCCTGTGGTGCAAATCAGCCACAGTGAAGGCACAGCCATCACTGATTTTGCGCCTTTTGAAGAAGCACTCAAGTCAGCCGATGTGGCTTTTGAAAGCATCACCGCGGACGGCGATTCTGCCATCGTCAAATTCTCAGATTTGGACAGCCAGCGTGCCGGTCAAGACGTTTTGAAAAACGTAGACAAAGAAGTGCGCACCGCGATGAACCTCAAACCGAACGTGCCACAATGGTTGGATGATTTGGGAGGTTCGGCGATGAATTTGGGTCTCGATTTGCGCGGCGGTGTTCACTTTTTATTGGAAGTGGACATGCAAGAAGCGGCCGACAACAAGCAAAAGCAGTTGCGCTCTGATGCCACTGCCTTGCTGTTCAAGGAAAAAATCCCCAAGAAAAGCATCCGCTGGCAAGACAATGACTTACGCATCACTTTCAAAACAGCCGATCGTGTCGAAGATGCCTACGATGCTTTGCGTCGCCAGCTGACTGAGCTGACCTTCCGTTATGACACCGGTGCAGAGAATGTGGTGGTTGGCACTTTGACAGACGCCGTGTTGAAA
>JAUHZH010000272.1 GCA_030426065.1 Gammaproteobacteria bacterium | reverse complement strand
CAGCGTTTGGCTGACTTGCTTAAAACAAGACTCGCAGCTTTGGATATCCAAACGGACATGGACCTGGTGCCTGTTGTTGAATTGTTTAAAGAGCGTGCTCAAACCATCAATGAGTTGGCCGATTCTAGTTTGTTCTTGCTGCAAGATTTGAGTGGTTATGACGAAAAAGCAGTCAATAAAGCCTTCAAAGCAGGCGCCGATGACGCCTTGAATGCCGTGATCAAGAAATGTGAAGGCATTGCTGATTGGCAAGGTGCTGACTTGCATCAAATGATTGCTGATGTGGTTGCCGAACTGGAAGTGGGTTTTGGTAAGGTGGGTATGCCGGTGCGTTTGGCTTTGTCAGGTCAGGCCCAAGGTCCTGCCAACGACGTGATCATGAAAATCATAGGTAAAGAAGCCACGATCAAACGCTTGCAGGATGCTGTGGTTTTCGTTCAAAGCCTTTAAGAGATGAAGGATTGGACGCACCCCCAAAACGACGGCTGGACAGCCATTGAATATGATTTCGGTTTTGGGGAGGCGTCTAATCGCCAGCTCAGTTATATTTTTAATGAAGCTTGTCATGTCTTTCATTGTCACGCTGATGGGCACTGGAAAACTCATGACAAAGACGCTTACGCCAAACTTTTGATCATCGAATTCACGCGATTCCCAGCATTGTCAGCCCGGGTATTGAACTGTGGTGATCGGGTGGTCAAAATGGTGGCTTACAGGGCGCTGGAAATAATGAATGAAGCCGCTGATTGATTGGTTCGGTTTAGCCTCAGGTATTATTTATGAGGCCACTTCGTACTGTGCCCATCATTGTAAAGTGGATATTTCTTCATCACGGACAGAAAGACTTGGCTTTTCAGCCAATGGTTCAACCAACGCTGAACTTGAGGCCAGGGCTGGTCATCAAACCAAGCTTTGTCAACAAAAGCGTACTGCCTGATAAAAGGGAACAAAGCCACATCAGCCACATTGGGGGCATCTCCCAGAATGAAATCATGTTGTCCCAATTGTGATTCCAGTTTTTTAAACCAAGGCAGGGTGTTGTCTCGGTGTTCGGATTCACTCAATTCCGGGTGTCGATCTGCATATTTGTACTTGTCTAACAAAGGTTTGAACACTTGATCATTTTCAGAAATCCATTCGCTGGCATCAGATGGTGAAGCCAGCCAGTGATCTGGATCTTGATGTTGAAGTGCCCAATACATCACATCCAAACTTTCATCAATCACATCACCTTGTTGTGTGATCAAAACGGGAACGGTGCCTTTGGGTGAGTGGGTGAGCATGTCTTTGGGTTTGTCTTTCAATACCAGTTCACGCAATTCGAGTGGAATGCCTGCTTGGTACAAAGCCATTCTTGCCCTGATCGCATAGGGACAGCGCCTGAAACTGTAGAGGATGTGGGGGTTATTCATGGATGGTTTTGACTCGGCCAACCGTGCCGTCTTCCAGTTTGACTTTGATGCCATGTGGGTGGTTGGCTGAGTTGGTGAGGATTCGGGCCACCACACCTTCTGTCAATTGACCACTGCGCTGGTGCTGCTTTTGAACCACGCTGACTTGTTTGCCCACCGTGATGTTTTTTCTTTGTGTGCCATTCATGGTATGCCATTATAATGGCGGTTTTTTGTCTTAGGTAGCATTATGTTGTTTGCCATCATTTCCACAGATGTGAAAAACTCACTCGA
This sequence comes from Gammaproteobacteria bacterium, assembly GCA_030426065.1. Lineage (GTDB taxonomy): Bacteria > Pseudomonadota > Gammaproteobacteria > Xanthomonadales > Marinicellaceae > Marinicella. The sequence continues at coordinate 2,114 of JAUHZH010000272.1, read as the reverse complement.
AAAAAGATTGCCTGTTCGTGAGGAGCACATTGCCCGTCTGAAAGCTTTGGATGAAGCCGGTCGGTTGGTATTGGCTGGTCCACATCCAGCCACAGACGAGGATCAACCCGCCGAGCTGGCTTTTACTGGTTCATTGGTTGTGGCAGCGTTTGAATCAATGACAGCGGCAAAAGCTTGGGCAGATGCCGATCCCTATGTTGCTGCGGGTGTGTATGAAGCCGTGGTGGTGAAACCGTTTTTAAAGGTCTTGCCTGTTTAGTGTAGACAAAAAAAAGGCAGGATAGAGGGCACCCTGCCTGGTCAAAGTCCCAATGTGGGATTTTGAGGTTCTTGATCAGTTGCCTTTGCGTTCTTCTGTCAAAACTTTGTTGAGTGCACCTCGGTTACGCTCGATGGAACGCTCTGTTTCTTCGCGCTCTCTTTTGGCTTGGCTGGCTGTGGTGCAACGCTTGGATTTGAAGTGGGTCCCGGTCACTTGGCGGCGTTTGCACACCAATTTTTCTTTGCTGTCTTCGTTGGCTATGGCTTCTTTGGCAGCGTGATCAACGGCATAATATTCATCACCTTGCTTGACGCCAACAATTTCATTTTTTTTAGGTGTTGAGCCACATGCGCACAACATAAGTACCACCACAATGGTCAAAACTTTCATAATCTCTCCTTACGTAAAAAAAGTGGAAATATCATCATACGTAAAAATACGTAGATTGCAAGGGTTGATTTGTATAGTAATCCGCAGTGGTCATATGGAACCGCTGAATCGACCCATTCACGCCGACTCAGCATGATTTCAGTAACCTTTTTTGGATTCATTTAATATCTTATTTTTTGGATTCAGTTAATATCTTATTAATCAGACCTCGGTTTTTTTCTATCCCCATTTCAGATCGGTCACGTTCTCTTTTTTGGGCGCTGGCTGTGGTGCAGCGTTTCGACTTAAAGTGTGTGCCGGTAACTTGGTGTCGCTTACAAACCAACCTTTCTTTGGTGTCGTTGTTGGCCAAGGCTTCTTTGGCATCGTGATCAACGGCAAAATATTCGCCGCCAGATTCCACGCCTATGATTTGACTTTTCTTGGGCGCAGCACAAGCAACCAAAAAAAGCGCCATGATGAAAAATGTTACTTTCATGAGTATCTCCGTACGAAGTGGTTAGTAGTGATATTTATAATACGTTGCACTTCGTAGAAGTCAAGAAAAACAGCATGTTTTTGCAAACAAAGTGTGTCATTATTTTCAAGTGATGCTGATCAGGGTATATGCTGAGCGGTGCTCAACCGGCAATGTGAACGTTCAGCAATGTGGTCAACTGATGGATGAATGCATCAATGGCAGCAGGTGGTGCATGGTGTAAAAACAAACTCGGTTCTATCAATTCCACTTCGTTGATCATGGGTTGACCTTGGTCATCATGCAACAGGTCAATGCGTGCATAACAAAGGCCATTAAACCGATCGTAAATGTGTTCAATCACGGCGCTGCTGACTGCCATTTCGGTCGGAGTGGGCTGGTGATGGTGGTCACTTGCGCCAAAAGTGTCTTGTACTCGGTAGTCGCCTGCAACCGGTTTTTTAATCACGGCATGTGAACAGTGCTTACCAAAAAAGATCAATGACACTTCGCCATGAGATTCGACAGATGACAAATAAGGTTGCAACATCATGTCCATGTCAGGTAAATGAGACTTCAGGTGATTTTGAGCCTCTTGAAATTGACTTGAGTTAAATCGCAAGGTGCCAGAAGAATCTGCACCGACGACGGGTTTAAGGAACCATTGTTCACCGCCCAACAGTTGGCAAGATTGGGCCAGTTGAATGTCATCATTCAGTGAAAACCATTGTGTCGGAGCGATGGGTAACCCTGTATCAGACAATGCTTTCAAATACAGTTTGTTGCTGTTCCATTGAATCACTTTGAAAGGGTTCAGCAACAGCGTTTCTTTGGATCGTTCTTGGCACCAATTCAGAAACTCAGCTTTGCGTTCGTGGTAATCCCACACAGAACGCAACAACAAAACATCGAATTGGGACCAATCATTGGGTAGATCCCATATGCAAATGTGGTGTTCCATGCCGTGATCTGACAAAGCTTGAAACAATGGTGCGTCTTCTGTGA
>JAUHZH010000271.1 GCA_030426065.1 Gammaproteobacteria bacterium | reverse complement strand
CAGGGAGTGGACTGTGGGCGAACAAGCACAACACCAAGCCTATGACCATTGGCCCGACCAAGTGACATTGGGACACAAACAGCGGTACTTTCAATTGAATTTTGCCAAAATCAATCACATCGATGCCCATGCCATCATCTACCGTTACCGACTCGACCAAGGTCAGTGGCGCAATTTGTCTAACGGCCGCACGGTGTCTTTTTCCGCCCTTTCTCCAGGTCAATACCAACTCGACATCCAAGCCAGTGATCGGTTTGGTCGCTTTTCAGATCAAATTAAAACCATCCAACTGGAGGTGAAAGCTTCTCCCTTTGCCTCAACCTGGGCTTGGCTGACCTACGCCTTGCTGTTTTTCGGCTTGTTGTTTTCCTATTTGTGGCAACAACGACGAAAGAGGAACAAAATCAAAGCCAGCGAACGGCGCCTGCGAGCGGTCTTGTGGGGTTCGGGTGACGGCTATTGGGATGCCAACCTGAAGAACCGAGCGATGTTCCAAGGTGGATTGGAGTTCTTGGGCATGAATGGTGGGATCACCCAGCTACCCAACCCAAGCTGGCTTGAACGAATCCACCCAGATCATTTGAAACGATATCAAAAGGCGATTCAGAAATGCATCAAAGGCAAGGCCTCTCAGATTGATGTTGAGTATAAAGTCAAAGACCACAAAGGCCATTGGAAATGGGTTTCCGACCGTGGCAAAACCACGCAATGGGGCAGCGACAACAAACCGTTACGGATGGCGGGAACCTACAAAGACATCACCAGTCAGAAACAGTCTGAGCGAAAAATGTACCAAATGCTGACCCAAGACTCTCTGACCCGTTTGCCCAACCGTTTGGCCCTGACCCAACAGATCAAAGCATGGGCTCAGCGGCCGCCTGAGTCAAAACTGATGGTCATCACATTGGGCATTGATCATTTCAAGAAAATCAACGACATTTATGGCATGGGGTATGGTGATCGCATCCTGAAACGTTTTGGCCACCATTTACAAAGATTGCCCCACCCGGATTTAAGGGTATTCAGAACCGGCGGTGATGAGTTCACCCTGATCCATTCACTTGAAAACTTCAATGCCGCTGAATTTGAAGCCACTTGGACTTCATTTTGCCGCAATGTGACTTTGTCTGAAGAATTGCGCAGCATTGCCTGTGGCATGGGCTATGCCATTTATCCGGATGATTGTGAACAACTGAATGACATGGTCCGATGTGCCACCATCTCATTGTACGACGCCAAAAAACGCCACAAAGGCGCGATTTCTCGCTACACCGCTCAAATGGATGATGCTTCCACTCGCATTCAGATGATTGACACCCAACTCGAAGTGGCGATCGCCAACAATGAATTGAAACTGGTGTTTCAACCAAAAATTGACCTGGAGTCTGAAAAAGTAAAATCTGCCGAAGCGCTGCTTCGATGGAAACACGATCAAATGGGGAACATCAGCCCCTCTGAGTTCATCCCGTTGGCAGAACAAAACATGAGCATCATCCCCATCGGACTGTGGCTGTTGGATCAAATTTTCGAAAGTTACCAAAGCAGCCCTGTGTTGCAATCATTGCAGTTCAAATTGGCCATCAACTTGTCTCCCATTCAGTTGGCATCCGATGCATTTTTAACCCAATTACAGCAGCTGATAAAAAAGCACAACATGCCCGCTGATCACATTGAATTCGAAATCACAGAAACGGCTGTGATGGAAGATTTCAATACCTGCATCCCCAAACTGGAAGCCATTCGAGACATGGGTTGTCATTTGTCACTGGATGATTTCGGCACTGGCTTGTCGTCTTTGGCCTACATCAATGAACTGCCTTTTGATGGCATCAAACTGGACAAATCACTGCTGTCCATCAACAACAACCACAACCGAATTCTGTACGAATCGATTGTCATGATGTCTCATAGGTTGGGTTTGGAAGTCACCGGCGAAGGTGTCGAAGAAAAAGAACAAATGGCCTATTTGAAGAAAATCAAATGTGACTTGGCACAAGGGTTTTTAATCAGCATGCCACTCGATATGGAATCATTCATACAATTCGTAAAAAGCCACAAAAGCACCGCATGAACGATTTACAAAAAACACTCAAGTACACTTTGCTCATCACCCTGCTGCTTGCCATCGGCCAAGCCGCAGCACAAACCACATTGATTCACCAACAAAACAAACAATGGGTCAGCATCGAACACCCGAATCAGATGTCACTAAAATCCCAAGTGGCCACCTTATTGATGCCACCAGAAGGCAGCGGATTGGACGCATTAATCCCCAAAGACAGTGAAGTGTTGGCTGTCAGAATCCATGAACAGGATGTCGTGATTGATTTACAGTTGAACGCCGCCTATTTAGATCAGCTCACTGAAACTCAACTGGAACGCATCAGCCAATTGATTGACCTCAATGTTGACCGTTGGCTCCAAGGCCATGCCAGGGTTCACATCACCGCAAGGCAAGATGGCCAAGCCATCGCCTTGTCCAATTTCCTTAAAATCAAACCCGTACCTGACAAGGCCGATGAACTGACCCACCGAAGAATGGCACCCAGTCGCAGCAGCCTTTACTCGGGTGCTTTGAACGACAAGGTTTTGTTCATATCGCAAGCCCATGGTTGGATTGACTACGATGACTTCCGAGAATGGTCGACCCAAAGGGGCATCACCCACGGCATTGTTGAAGATTTCGTCAATTCTGAGGCCATGAACCAATACCTACTGGATTATTTGGAACTGGCAGGTGCTACAGTGTTCACACTGCGAGAACGCGATTTGAACACCGACATGTTGATTGTTGATAACGCGGACCCAACCTACAGTGAAACCGGCGATTCCAATTTATTCAATGATTCTGGCGCCAATGGATTTGCCAATGGACAAGCACCTTATGCGGCCACCAATGACCCGTTCAGGGACAATGGGGGCAGCGATCGCATCATCACCACATCAACCTCTGAAACGGCTTTTGCGCAATGGGACTTGGATGTACCCAATGACGGTTACTACCATGTCTATGTGTCGTATTCGGGCGTTGGCAATCGCCCGACTGATGCCAAATACACCGTCCGACACGGTGGCATCGACACCGAATTCACGGTCAACCAACAGGTCCACAGGTACGTTTGGAATCATTTGGGCCGATTCTATTTTGAAAGCGGCGGTGACCACCATGTTCGATTGAGTAACCAATCGGCAGAAGCCGGCACCACCGTTTCAGCCGATGCGGTGCGCTTGGGTGGTGGCATGGGTGATGTCATTGGCCACAACAACGGCACCTTGAGTACGCACCCGAGATGGGAAGAAGGGGCCAGAACTTGGGTCCAATACCAAGGCGCCAGCGCTACGGTCTACGCCAGTAGTGATGTTTCTGCACGTTCACGTTTTGCCGATTGGGAACATTACAGTTCAGAAGATTCTGTCTACGTCTCTTGGCACTCCAACGCCGCCACCGGCAGTGCCCGTGGGACCAACACCTACATTTATTCATCCAACCCACCCAATGGCACTTACGACGACACCCAAGCCACAGCGGGTTCCCCCGAACTACAAGCAGCCATTCACAATGAAATCATCAATGACATCAGGGCCGCTTGGGACAGCCAGTGGCAAGACCGTGGCTTAAGATCCGCCTATTTTGGCGAGGTCAACCCCAACCACAATGACGAGATGCCGGCGGTTTTGATTGAACTGGCCTTCCATGACAATGCCACCGATGCCGATGCTTTGCGCCACCCCCAATTCAGAAAAATCGCTGCACGGGCGGTTTACCAAGGCATCGTCAAGTATTTTGCTCAACGGGATGG
>JAUHZH010000270.1 GCA_030426065.1 Gammaproteobacteria bacterium | reverse complement strand
ACAGCCAGCGCGGCGTATCCGAACACCGCGGAAACACGCTGTCGCAGGTCGTCGAAACCCACGGGGTCGACTATGCGGTCGGTGATCCGATTCGCATCCGCCAGGTTCTGCTGAACCTGATCGGGAACGCGATCAAGTTCACGCGGAACGGGTCGATTACGGTAGAGGCCGTCAGGCTGGCGGACGGGGACCTGGTCGAGTTCCGGGTGACCGACACCGGGATCGGCATTGCGGCGAAGGACCGCGAACGCATATTCGAGGATTTCGTCATGCTGGATTCGTCCTTTTCCCGGACGGTCGGGGGAACCGGGCTTGGCCTTGCCATCGTGCGGCGTCTCGTCAAGGCCATGGACGGCGAGGTTGGCCTTGACAGCACAAGCGGCTACGGCAGCAGCTTCTGGGTTCGCCTGCCGCTGCCATCGCCGGATGCCGACGTTCCGTCTGCGCGGGTCGTGTCGCGGGACGTGAAGCAGTCATCGCAAAGCGGGCCGGTTCGGCCGATGAAGATACTTGTTGTCGAGGACAACGAGATCAACCGGCTGATCGTGCGGGAGCTTCTGCAAGGGGATGGCCATGCGGTGGATGAAGCGCTGGATGGACCTGAATGGCCCCTGCGGTATCAAACATGGATCAAAGAACACTACTTCGAAGCAGGCAACTATTTGTCTTTAATGAATCAAGTCAAAGGCATGGATCACAATCAAATGGATGCAATGGCTGGGGTTTTCGATCAGCTGTTCACATGCATCAACCAAGCACGCATTTTGACCCTGGTGAATCAAGGTACTGTGGGCGCCGAGCAAATCAACCACAATTTGTCTCAACTGTTCAAAAGAGAGCTGCAGTCATCGGGTATGGGGCATGCATACCATGGCGCAGTGATCATGGTCAAACGCAATGACAAAAGCCTGAATTTGTTCAATGGCGATACCGGGGTTCTGATTGAAAGCGCTGGCGGTCAATTGCGAGCGGTGTTTCCTGTCAAAACAACTTATGTGGCTTATTCGATACATGTCATACCGGATTTTTCACCGGCTTTTGCCATCACGGTTCACAAAAGTCAGGGGTCCGAGTTTGAACACGTGATGCTGCCACTGCCTCATGACGCCAACCACCGACTTTTGAGTCGGGAGATTCTTTACACCGGAGTGACGCGTGCCAAACAGTCCGTCTTGTTACTCGCTCCTCAAGCAGCGCTTCAATCGGCCATTCAACGGAAAAATCACCGCCATTCGGGTTTGCGTTTATGGCATGAGGATGAAGGAGAGTCATGAAGGTGACTGTTGTGCTTAGGGCGATTGGGAAAAGGGTGGCACGGGTTGTGTTGATCAGTTATGTTTTGTTGTTGCTGGCTGCTTACTTCTTGAGTGATCAACTGATGTTTCCTTACCAGGAATCCAGTTACACTGCCAATGTTTTTGGGTTGTCAGTGGTTCAAAATCCCACATCCGGAGAGCGCAGGGCCATGCGTCATTGGCCTGTCGAAAGTGGCAATGAAGCGGTCCTGTTTTTTCATGGCAATGCAGAAGATTTGGGTCATTTGGATGGATTGGCTTTTGAATTCAATCGACTGGGTCATCATTTCATCTCTTTTGATTACCGAGGCTATGGCCTTTCAACAGGCCAACCCAGTGAAGGAGCCAATTATGCCGATGCCGAATTCTTTTTCAGTCAAGTGGTGGCAATGGGATTCAAGCCAAATCAAATCACACTGTGGGGCCGTTCCATAGGCGGTGGCGTCGCGACGCACTTGGCAGTGAAAACAGAGGTCAATACATTGGTGTTGGAAAGTACCTTCACATCGGCATTCAAGACCATGGTGCCTTTCCCGCTGTTCCCTTTTGATCGCTTCGATAACTTGAATAAAGTGAGGCAAATCCAATCCCCTTTGTTGATGTTTCATGGAGTTGACGATCAAATTGTTGACGTTGGTCATGCCCACAAATTGATTGAAGCCGCTACAGCGCCTCAAAAAAAGCTCACCCTTTTCAAAGGCACAGGTCACAACAACATGTGGCACATGAATCGCTCTCAGCTGCTGGCAACCTATGAAGCATTCAAAAAACAATGACCGTGATGTTTTTAGTGAATGAGGTGCTTCAGGGCTCAATCATCTGACTGATGACTTGTTCTTGAATCGGTATTCATTAATAATCAATACTTTGATAATGGGAATGGTTGATGCAAAAAGTACGTGCAGTGGGCGGTTTGTTTTTTAAGTGCCAGGAACCTGAAAAGTTGGCGGCTTGGTATCGAGATGTACTCGGATTTGAGTTGGAGGCGCCGTTTTGTGGGTCTTTCGATCCGTCAAAGGCCCGGCCTGGAGACAAAGCCGTTTGGGGTGCCTTCAGTGCAGACACCACCTATTTTGAACCCAGTCAGCAAGATTTCATGTTCAACTTCATAGTCGATGATGTTGAGGCCATGATCAAGCAAATTGAAGCGAATGGTGGTCAAAGATCGGGTGAAGTGGTTGTTGAAGATTATGGTACTTTTGGCTGGTTTCTTGATCCTGAAGGGTTCAAAGTGGAACTGTGGTCGCCCACAGTTGCTGATTGATTCATTCATTGAACCTGCCAAGAGCATGCCATATAGCAAAAAAGTAAGTGACTGATGGGGCATTACTTTCTGTGAAATGGCACAATGCTACCCAGTCACCATTTATAAAAAGCATGAAAAACATCCAAGATTTACGCATCCGTTTTGTTGGGGCGGGAAACATGGCAGCCAGCTTGATTGGCGGGCTGATTGCCAAAGGGCTGACGGCCAGTCAAATCACAGCCAGTGATCCAGGGGCCAACCAAAGAGAACACATCGAACAACAATTCCAGGTTCAAACCTATGGTGACAACAACGCCCATTTCGGCATGCCAGATGTGGTGGTCGTTGCGGTGAAACCCCAGATCATGAAACAGGTTTTGTCAGATGTTAAAAACAGTTTATCGGGTGTCAACCCACTGATCATTTCAGTGGCTGCAGGCATCACCACAGCACAAATGTCACAATGGACAGACCCCAGTCTTGCCATCGTTCGTGCCATGCCCAACACACCGGCTCTGATTGGTCAGGGCGCCATAGGCATGTTTGCCAACCAACACGTGTCACGCGAACAAAAACACCAAACGGAGCAGATCATGGATGCTGTGGGGACTTCGATTTGGGTAGAGCAAGAACAACAGATTGATGCCGTGACGGCTTTGTCTGGCAGCGGTCCGGCTTACTTTTTTATGTTTATGGAACACCTGCAGGCGGCCGCACAAAACGTCGGTTTGTCGCCACAGCAGGCCGCTTTGCTCACCAAAAAAACAGCGGTGGGTGCGGCGTTGTTGGCGGAAAGAAGTCCCGAGACTTTGGCCACTTTGAAGGACCGAGTCACATCGCCCAACGGCACGACACACGCGGCTCTACAAAGCTTCGAAAAACAGGGCATTGAATCAGTGATCGATGGTGCTGTTTTGTCAGCTTTTGAACGTTCCATTGCTTTGTCAAAAGAATTTGACTGAGTCGATGAGCCGTATTGGCAAGCTGAAGGTGCTGCCATGACCGTCAAAGAAGTGGCCCAACACGCGAAACTGATTGATCAAACAGACTTGTCTTTCCCCATCATTCTGTGTCACGAAGGGCGTGTCATGGATGGCATGCACCGAGTCGCCAAGGCGCACTTGCTGGGGTTGCTGACCATCAATGCGGTGCAGTTTAAAAAAAGACATTGAGCCGAATTTCGTGGGCGTTAACCCTGAAGACCTGCCTTACGACGATTGACGTCACTCCAAGTGGTGAATGATCTTTAAATCATCGGTCACTTGAGCCTTTTCCATGT
>JAUHZH010000269.1 GCA_030426065.1 Gammaproteobacteria bacterium | reverse complement strand
CCATACCTATGAACACCACTCCCAAAGTGCTGACCGTACCCCAGGACGTACCTGTGGCCAGTGACATCAAGGCACACAAAACAAAACCAATGGGTAAGAACCCATTGGGATCCAGCCAGTCCAGTCCATAATAAATTAAGGCCCCCACCGTGCCACTTTGCATCAAAGCAGCAATCACCATACCGATCATCAAGAAAATATAAAAAGCGGGCAATGCCTTGCTGATGCCCTGCCCCATCATTTCACGGATGGAAGACATCCCATGACCCAAAGCAGCGGCATGAATGGACACCCAAATCAAGCCTGCAAAAATCACCATTTGCAAGGTATTGTGTAACCACTGTGACCCAAGCAAAATGACGAAAAACAATCCTGTTATCACCACACAGGCATGGAGGAAAGTGGGTTGACGAGCTGTCATGAGAACCTCGATTGATCAGAGGCAATGATTGTAGACCATGCAGGTAAAGACATCAATCAAGGTAATTCTAGTGTAGTGTCCTTTACTTGGATAGGGTATCAGAAGTCATCAAATGCGCCAAGACAAGGCGCAACTTACAGGTAATGGCCATCCCCTTAGCAAAAGCTGCAACACCGTATTGGGGCATTTGATGGCTTCCCTTCGGGCGAACTGGGAAACCGCCCTCTACTGCGTTGTCATCCTTGAAAAGGAAGTGCCATTCCCTGCGGATGACGCCTTGTATAGGGCAGTTTCACAGTCCGCTGATAGCCCAGCCAAGTACAAGACACTAGACCAGCACCCTTGGCCACAAGGGTGCTGGGTCGGATCATACCGACATTCAGAATTCCGTTGGGGCTTCAGGCGCTTCTAAGTTCTTTCGGGGATTGGTTCGCAGTGATTTGAGCAGTTCTTGAACCGCCCTTTCAATCGATGGGTCTTTCCCTTCAGCGATTAACTCTGGACGGTCAACCACTTCAATATCAGGTGACACACCTTCGTTTTCAACCTGCCAAGTGCCATCTGGATCCATGAAACGGAAAGTTGACACCAACAAGGAACCGCCATCTGCTAATCCAGGGTTACCACTGATACCAATCAAGCCACCCCATGTTCGCGTACCAATGACTTTGCCCAAGCCAGCTTGCCTGAAATAATAAGGCAAGGCATCGCCACCCGAGCTGGACATGCCATTGGCCAGCATCACTTTGGGACCGTCATGCGCTATCAGGGGCGTGGCCATTGTGCTGGCTTTCAATCCACGGCGTTTCCAGTAGCTTCGGGTGCTTCGTGACAGCAATTCAATCATCCGATCTGGAATGAATCCACCGCCGTTGTAGCGGTCATCGATGATCAAAGCGTCTTTATCGATTTGCGGCAGCATCTGTTTGAACAGTTCTCTGTTACCCTCGATCGCTGTATTGGGCAAGTGGACATAGCCAATCCGACCATCGGACAAACGATCAACCAGGGCCCGGCGAGACTCCACCCAATCGTGGTAACGCAGTTGTGCTTCAGATGAAACGGGTTTGACGGGCACGTCTCGCGCCCCCTTGTTACTGGGCTTGTCATTCAGAGTCAGGGTGATGGTGCGACCGGCCGTGTGCTCCAACAGTTGATAAATGTTATCGACCGACTTGACTGATTGACCATTGATGGCCAACACATAATCACCCACTTCGGCACCGACTTCAGCCACAGTCAAGGGTGAAAAGCGCCTGGAATCCCAATTTTCACCTGCAAAAATCTTGCTGATTTCAAAGTAGCCTGATTTGTGTTTAGCAAACTCAGCACCCAACAAACCATTGTCGCGTCGTTTCACAGACGGGTTGTCGCCTGAATTCACATAAATATGTCCGGCATTCATTTCACCAGCCACTTCACTCAAAGCATAATCTAAATCGGTGCGGTGTGTCGCATTTTGCACCCATGGCAGGTATTTGTCGTGAACCGCTTGCCAGTCCATCCCATGCATGTTGGGGTCATAGAACCAATCTCTGGCAATGCGCCACGCATCGGTGTACATCTGCAACCATTCGGTTTTGGGATCTATTTTCATGGTCAAATGTTTCAGATCCAATTCACTGTCATTGATTTTTTGGTCGGGTTTGGCAGCGATCACGCCGTATTTGTTTCCAACCTGGATCAATGCATGCTCACCTTGAATCTGTACATTGGCCACGCCTTTGGTGACTGTTTTGACTTCAGGTTGACCAGACAAACTGAGCATTTCCAATGCATTCCCAGCACCTGTATTCACAACATAAACGGCTTCATCATTGACTTGTAAGCCATTGTAATTACTTGGATTAAAGGGTAAAGCATCGATGCGATTTTCTATGCCTTTGACCTCAACCTTGACCACCACAGAATCGTCTTTGTCTTTTTCAGCTGGTTTTGATGATGACCGGTCATCCAAATGAGGAAACAATTCGGACACACCGCTGTGTAAACGGGCCGCATAGACACGCGTGGCGTTGTTGTACAGGTAGTTGAATTCGTAAGAACTGAAACTCAAGTTGTAATCCCGGTTCGACAAGAAGAACAGGTATTGTCCATCTTGGGAAAAGGTGGGCGATGTGTCACTGAACGAGCCGGTGCTGATCTTGTGTTCTTTTTTTCCATTCAGGTCATACACATGAATGGACGCATAACCGTTGGCCTCAGTTTTGGTGTAGGTTAACCAAGCACTGTCTGGCGACCAGGCATAATCGGTGATGTCATTGCGGTCTGAATGGGCAATTGACTTCGATTGACCTGTTTTGACATCAACCACCCACAATTTTTGGTTTTTGTCTGCATAGGCAATTTGGTTGCCGTCGGGTGACCAAACCGGATCAAAACGCCAAATTTCACCATCATCAGTCAATTGTTTGTGTTGCCCGGTTTGACTGTCATACCAGTGAATTTCATATTCGCCACTTTGATCACTCAAATAAGCCGCTTTGCTTCCATCAGGCGACCAAGTGACTGATCGTTCTCGGAACGAAGCCGTGTTGCTGATGTTTTTGATCTCACCGTTTTTGGCCGGTACAGAAAACAGTTCACCTCGAGCACCCACCAAAATGTGTTTGCCATCAGGTGACAAGCTCATGGATTCAATTTGGTCTTTGACGTTTTTGCGCTTGGCCATCAATGACTCTTGATTGGCCGTCACATGAATTTTCAATTGTTGGCTGTCCCCATTGCCGGGTTCATAACGCCACAAATAGCCGCCGTTTTCATAGACAATCGCGTCTGGACCGGCAGAAGCCCACAAGGCATCATAGCCTTCATGATGTGTGACTTTTTTCGGCTCGCCACCTTTGACGAATTGATATAAATTCAAATGGTAGTCACGGTCACTGATGAAAAAGATGTCGTCACCCACCCAAACTGGTTGATGATCTGTTGCTTCATGATCGGTCAATTGCTCACTGGTGTTGTTTTCTAAGTCATAGACCCAAACATCTTGTGCCCTGCCGCCACGGTACCTTTTCCAGGTACGGAATTCGCGATCAATCGGCGTATAAACAAACTGTTGACCGTCAGGAGACAGCATACCACCTCCTGTTTCAGGCACCGCAAGCGGCGTTTCCATGCCACCGTCAACTGGCACCAAGTAAGGCTGCCCCATGCGAATCCCCCAGGGCAAGCGGTTGGCCCTCACCAGCACATTTTGGTCATCCGCAGACCAATCAAGGATGCGGTAATCATAGCCCCCGCGAGGTGGCATGGCGCCCACGTCGTTGTACCAAGTCAACTGCTTCAGATTACCACCATCAACATCCATCACATACACTTGACGAGAACCTGTGTACTCAGCGGAAAAAGCAATGCGTTTACCGTCTCGTGAAAACTTGGGAAAAACCTCGAACCCTTTGTGTGACGTCAA
>JAUHZH010000268.1 GCA_030426065.1 Gammaproteobacteria bacterium | reverse complement strand
AAAAGGCCCATGACAAAAACAGTTCTGAGCATCATAACCGCTTTCCTGATGCTGCCCGCTCAAGCCCAGCAAGCCACACCAGTCATCGTCACAGAAGCCAAAGTGCAACAAGTGTCAGTACCAATAGAGTCCTTAGCCACCGTTTTTGCCAATGAAAGTGTGACCATCACTTCAACCGTTACGGAGCTGATCAAATCCATTCATTTTGAAGATGGCTCTGACGTAAAAAAAGGACAGTTATTGATCGCTTTAGATGACCGTGATGAAAACGCTTTATTATCTGAGGAGCAAGCCCGGTTGGAAGAAGCACAGCGTCAAGTCAAAAGACTCAAACAATTAGCTAACACCAATGCCGCATCACAAAGTGCTTTGGACAATCAATTGAGTCAAGTGGCCATCAGCCAAGCCAAAATCAAGGGCATCCAGGTGGATTTAAACAAACGACAAATCAAAGCACCTTTCGACGGCAAACTCGGTTTGAGGCGATTGAGTGTAGGTGCCTTGGCCCAATCAGGCACTGAACTGATCACCATCGACGACATCAGCACCGTCAAGATTGACATCAATGTACCTGAAAAATATTTATCTCAAGTGGCCATAGGACAGTCCATCCAAGCGACTGCAACCGCCTATCCAGAAGTTCATTTTTCTGGGCGAATCACATCCATCAACAGCCGTGTTGATGCCACCACAAGAGCCATCGCAGTTCGTGCCGTCATCTTAAACCCAGATGGGTTACTGAAACCAGGCATGTCCATGAAAGTCACCATTGACAGCCAGAACTCAGAGCAACTTACCATACCAGAATTGGCTGTTTTGTCTTCCGGCACCCAGAATTATGTCTACCTGATTCAAACACAAAACGGTAAACTCCAGGCCAAACAACAGAACATCACCTTGGGTCAACGTCGCCAAGGATTGGTCAGTGTCATTGATGGATTGGAACCTGGTCAACAAGTGGTCATTCATGGCATCAACCGCATCAACAACGGTTCTGAAATCAGCATCAAAGCAGTAAAAAAAGGCAATGAAAGCCTGACTGAGTTGTTGCAGCTGCAACCTGGGTTCTGACATGATCATATCAGACACTTCGGTCAAACGACCCGTATTCGCATCCGTCATTTCACTGCTTTTGGTCGCATTTGGATTGGTCTCATTTGACCGTTTGTCATTGCGCGAATACCCTGACATTGACCCGCCTGTGGTCACTGTGGAAGTCAATTACCCAGGCGCGCCGGCCAATGTGGTAGAAACCCGCGTCACTGAAATCATCGAAGACCGCATTTCAGGCATAGAAGGCATTGAATTCATTGAGTCCTCCTCCCAGGACGGTGAATCCAGTGTCACCATACAATTCTCAATCAACCGAGACATTGATGCTGCAGCCAATGACATCAGAGACCGGATCTCAGGGGTGAGAGACAACCTGCCCGAAGAAGCTGAGCCACCTGAAGTTCAAAAGGTGGACAGCAGTGACGATGTCATCATCTGGCAAAATCTGGCCAGTACCGACATGACTGTTCCAGAGTTAACTGATTATGCCAGGCGTTACATCGTTGACCAATACGCCACACTTGATGGTGTCGCCCGTGTCCGAGTGGGTGGCGGTTTACAGTACGCCATGCGCATTTGGATTGATCGCTTGGCGTTGGTTTCTCATGGCATCACTGTCAATGACATTGAGAGTGCATTGCGGTCTGAAAACATTGAATTACCGGCTGGTAATTTTGAGTCTGAACAACGCTTGTTCAAAGCACGCATCAGCAGACAATTCAATCAACCTGAGGATTTTGCCCGTTTGGTCTTGCGCAAAGGTGACAGTGGCCACCTCGTGCGGTTGGGCGATGTCGCCCGTGTAGAACTGGGCTTAGAAGAAGATCGCACCATGTTCAGAGGCAACGGTGTTTCTATGGTGGGCATTGGCACCATCAAACAATCGAACGCCAACACCATTGCAGTGGCACGTTCGGTGAAGCAACTGTCCGCCAAGCTCAATAACAACCTCCCTGAAGGCACGTCAATCGAACCCAGTTATGATGCATCTGTCTTCATTGAAGCTTCCATCGATGAGGTGTATTTGACTTTGCTCATTGCCTTGCTGTGCGTGGTACTTGTGATTTATCTGTTCTTGGGCAACGTCAAAGCAATGTTGATTCCTGCCATCACTGTTCCTGTTTCGATCATTGCTACATTTTCAATGATTTATGCTTTGGGCTTTTCTATCAACCTGTTAACACTATTGGCTTTGGTACTGGCCATCGGTATGGTGGTGGATGATGCTATTGTGATGTTGGAAAACATCGTCAGGCGCATGCAAGACAAAAACGAAACACCCTTGGTGGCATCATTCAAAGGTGCCAGACAAGTGGGGTTTGCTGTTGTGGCCACCACTTTGGTTTTGGTGGCAGTCTTTGTACCCATCACCTTTTTACAAGGTGACATCGGTCGTTTGTTCACTGAATTTGCCTTGACCATTGCTGTTGCCGTTTCGTTTTCTTCATTGGTGGCACTGACACTGTCTCCGATGTTGGCCTCCAAACTGTTGCACAGAAAAGAAAAGAAAAACCCACTTTTACGCGTCATGGATCGGCTGATCAATGGCAGCAGAAACTTATACATCAAAGGACTGGCTCACACACTGCGACATCCCATCATTGGCGTCCTCAGTTTCTTATTGATTGTCGGTGGTGGCTTTTTTCTGTACCCCAAAATCAACCAAGAATTCACTCCAAAGGAAGACCGAGGAGCTTTTTTCGTCCGGATTGATGGCCCTGAAGGCGCTGGTTACGAATACATGCGTGAGTACATGGATGAAATAGAGCGCCGATTGATGAAACATGTTGAAACTGGTGAGCTGCGTCGGTTATTGGTCCGATCGCCTCGCTCTTTCGGCTCCATAGAATCATTCAACAGCGGCATAGTCATTGCCCTGATGAATGATTGGAGTCAACGTCGGCCAGCGACCGAGTTAATGGATGAAGTGCGGAAAGATTTGGCGCAGTTACCTGGAGTCAAAGCATTTCCAATCATGCGTCGTGGACTGGGTGGTGGCACAGGAAAGCCCCTACAAATGGTGATTGGTGGCAACAATTATGACGAATTAAAGAATTGGCGAGACATCATTCTTAATAAGGCCAACAGTCAACTACCAGGTTTGATTGGCTTGGACTCTGACTTCAAAGAAACCCGACCTCAGATTGACATTGATGTCGATTACGATGCAGCAGCCGACATGGGCGTCAGCATCAACCAAATCGGACGTACCTTACAAACGGTCATGTCAGGTCGCAACATCACCACTTACATCAACAACGGCGAAGAATACGAAGTCATCGTTGAAGGGGAAAGGGCATTACAAAAAACCTTTGGTGATCTAGAAAACATCTATGTCCGATCAGAACACAACGGCACGCTTTTGCCTTTGACACACTTCATTCAAATCAAAGAATACGCTGCCGCCAATGACCTGAAGCGATACAACCGCATTCGATCCATCACCCTCGAAGCCGATTTGGCTGAGGGTTATGCTTTGGGAGAAGCTTTGAACGATTTGGAACAGTTGATACGCAAAGAATTGCCTGACCATGCCATCATTGATTACAAAGGACAAAGCCGCGATTTCATCAACTCAGGCAGCTCCATCCTTTTTGTTTTCGCACTGGGTTTGGTTGTTGTTTTTTTGGTCATGGCCGCTCAATTTGAAAGTTATGTGCACCCTTTGGTGATCATGCTGACCGTGCCTTTGGCGGTGACCGGAGGGCTGTTTGGCCTGTGGGTCAGTAACGGTTCGTTGAATATCTATTCTCAGATTGGGCTGATCATGCTGGTGGGTTTGGCGACTAAAAATGGCATCCTCA
>JAUHZH010000267.1 GCA_030426065.1 Gammaproteobacteria bacterium | reverse complement strand
ATAAACAGTGCTTTTGCTGTGTTATTCCACCATACAAAAAGCATTCAGCTTGTTGCCGTCCAAATCACGGAAATAGCCCGCATAGAATCCACTGGTCGCTTCAGCTGGTCGGAAACCTGGTTTGCCCTCATCGGTTCCACCCAAAGCCAAGGCTTTTTGGTACAAAGCATCCACTTGTTCTGGCGACTGTAAGTACAAAGCCACCATCACACCGTTGCCCACCGTGGCTGGTTGTTTATTGAAAGGCAAGGTCACGGAAAAACCCGGCGCATCGGGTGCCGGTGCCCAAGCAACAAAATAATTTTCCTCCTCCATGAATCGACCGATGCCAATTGAACTGAACAATTCATCATAATAAGCAACGGCGCGCGGCAAGTCATTGGTTCCTACAGTAACATATCCAATCATTTCATACTCCTGAGTGAGTTGTTGTAAAAACATCACTATAATCGACCCCTGCTGACAGCATGGTGTCAGCAGTGTTTTGTTATGATGATATTCCTTGATGAACAGGCAGAAATCATGAGAAGGGCTGACAGGTTAATGAAAATAACGCATTATTTGCGCAAAAGAAGACAGGCCATCACCGCCCAGCAAATCGCTGATGCTTTTGAAATATGCAAACGCACCGTCTACAGGGACTTGCAGTGCTTGATGGACTCAGGCGTACCCATCAGGGGTGAGGCCGGCATTGGATACACCATCAACAAACAGTACTACCTGCCACCCATCGCTTTTGATGCCGATGAACTGGAAGCCATCGGCTTGGGCATCAGCATGGTACGTCAATGGACCGACCAAAGGTTTGCTGACAAAGCCGACAGCGCTTTTGACAAAATTGAAGCCGTGTTACCGGCCAGTTTACAAGGTGAACTCAAACAAATCACCACCTATGCCGTACCCACACGGCCCAAGGTGCCTTGGACAGTGAACTTTTCAGACCTGAGGGACCACATCCGCACACAACGAAAAATCCATGTGGTGTACAGCGACCAAGAAGACAGAGAAACCACCCGAACATTACAGCCACTGGCACTGCTCTTTTTCAATCCAGTTTGGTTGTTGGTGGCCTGGTGTGAACTGCGCCAAGACTTCAGGAACTTTCGCCTCGACCGCATCCAAAACCTGACCCCAAGCCAGCACTTATTCAAAGACGACCCTGACAAAAACTTACAAGCCTACTTGCACTTGGTGAAGTGCTCTGAACATGGATAAACTAAAGCCCACCCACGTAAACACTTCCCTCGTTCCCCCGCTCCTGCGTGGGAATGCATCAACCCGGGACTAGAGATTGCTTCAGTCGCTTCGCTCGATCTCTGATCCCGTCTCGATTCTAACACCTACATCCATGTAGGCGTCCATCGCAATGACTACAGACTTGACATTCTAAGATTTCATTGTTAGTTTTTATCTGTCGCGATGACAAAAGTTTGTCGTTGCGAACGAGCTCAAGCGAGTGCGGCAGCCTCGTTTGCGAAGCAAACATCACAAAGTGATCCCTCGTTCTCCCACTCCTGCGTGGGTATGCATACCCAAGCCAATCAGCACCTCACTTCAAACCAGCTCGCACTTCGACGAGCTCAGTGGACTTTGAATTGGTTTTCTCACAGGGTGCAAAGGCAAAAATCCAGCCCAATCATTGCTGCAAAGGCCGCAATCCAGGCACAAATAAACAACCCAGAAGCGGTTCACCAACCGCCTCCACCTCCACCACCGCCCCCACCTCCGGAAGAACCACCACCAGAGGAATAGCTGCTGCTGGAAGATGAATAACTGCTCGATGAGCTGCTGTAAGAACTGCCCGAAGATGATTTTGAAATCGGCTTGACTGCCGCCACAGCCATGGAACGACCCATGGCACGGGTGGCGGCTGAAAAAGAGGTGCTCGAGAATGAACCGTGGTAATGGCTGTCAAACCATTCTGGCTGATAGCTGGACTTCGACTCGACCTTTTCGGTATTGAACAAGGCCGCAAAATGCGCTGCCCAGCGATTCTCCAGCCCGAGTGCCAGTGCATAGGGAAACAAGGACTCAAAATGCGACTTGTCCATGGCCGGTGGATTCATCATGTCCAGCCGATGTTCTTCGGCCGCTTTCATGTACAGTTTCAAACCATCCACTTCGTTCTTCAAATGCCGCCCATAAATGGTGGGAGAACGCATCAACCACGCAAAAAACAAATTCATGAAAACCAACGCCCCCGTGAACATCAGCCACGTCTTATGATCCAGCATCCACTGAAGCAAATCTGCAAACGTCAGTGCCAGGACCCCCAAAACTACCACAGCAAACAGGATGGGCGCCGCCACAAAAAAACCACCCACAAAAACCGAAACGGTGACCAAACCAAAACCCACAGCCAGCATGTCACTGAATGACAAGGTGGGCTGGTACAGCAACAAAGTCCCAGTTAAAAACACCGTCACACTGATGACCCAAGCCCAAATCACATAAAATCGATTGTCTTTGAAACAGCTGCTTTTGTACTCCTTGTTGAGCCAGGAAGTCAGCTTGTTTTTGGCTGATGACAATCTGGAGCAATATGACTTATCCACCTTCACCTGACTATCAAACAAAAACAATTGATCAAAGACCAATTGCTCACCCTCTGTCAGTGGTGTGTTGGCACTTTTTTTTCTGAGCACGTAGCTGTTTTTGTATTGCTTGATGTGCAGGTATCCCTTTACCGCCAGGCTGAGTATGGCAGCCGTCAGGGTTTTGTCATTCACCCCTTCATTCTCAAGAAAATGGGCCAACGCCGGTGACAGGTTCTTGGGCGGTCGATAATGGGCCACAATCACACCAGGTTCTGGGTCTTTACCAAACCGGTACCAAGCCACCCAACAAAAAATGCCATAAATCAAAGCCATCAAAGCCGAGAGTATCCACACCAAGTTATTGGACAAAAACCCTGCCAAATCAAAAGGCGCTGGTTGAAAAATGCCTTTGGGAAACGACAGGCCGATGGTCAGCCCCTGGTAAGCAGCCAAGGGTCGAGTGACTTGGTAACCCAGCGCAGTTGCCTCGTTGGTGATTTCGAAATGCTGATCTTGCTCGCCCTGATAGCCCGTCCATGCCTGTTGGTCAAAAACTTGATCAACCACTCCATCCGGTACATGAATCGTGACGCTGGCTTTGAGGATGTCAAAGTCCCAGCCATTCCCGGTGACATTCCAATAGAACTCATCATGTTCATCAAAATAATTCAACTGGCGGTCTGTGGTGTATGTCAACTGATAACGATGAACACCAGGCGGGATGGTGACACTGCCTGAACCGATATAAACCCGAAAACCATTGTTTAAAGACTCAACGTGAAAAGGCTCAACCTCATCATTCCGAAGCACTGATTGCACCTCAAAACCCACTTCTTTTTGAGTCAACCACGCCCCCATATACTGGGTGGGAAAATCCCGAAAAATACCACGCCTGATCTGAATACCTTCGGCCTTGACCTCAATGGTCTCCGTAACCTCAATCAAACCCGAAGAGTGGAGTGTGATGTCGCTGTGGAATTCACGAATCAATTCCTTGCTGCTGACCTGAAAAGACAACAGAACCGCCCACACCCAAAGATTTCGCATTGTTCCCATCTCACCTTCCAGTTATTTGTATTTCATATTGTCAAAGACATGCATCCCTTATGAACAATTATAAACACCATGCGGGACAATATGGGCGTAAATAACCCCATAACCAACCAATGGATATATCAGATCAAAACCATCTCGCCATCAAGACCTTTTGGTGATGCAAAACTCCATCAAATCATTGAATGCCTTTGTGGTTCTATCAACGAAATCATCTGCACTCTGACAATCTTTTATCTTGTCTCCAATGATGACATCAACATTAACGGGTACAAGCAG
>JAUHZH010000266.1 GCA_030426065.1 Gammaproteobacteria bacterium | reverse complement strand
TCATGGTCCAACACCGAATCGATCACCACGCACTCATGGGTTGAGGAACAGGCAAACAGGTGCGTCCAGGTCCCTGTGATGGGGTCATGATAAGAACGGTGGACCAACATGTTCACACCAATTTTTTGAGCAAAAAGCGGTTGATGATGCGTTGTTTGGCGGTGGTCAGGCGGTTGGCTTTGACGATGGCTTTCATGCCTTTCAAAGCGTCTTCAAAATCATCATTCACCACCAAGAAATCAGCCATGGGGTGGTGTTTCAGTTCGGCTTTGGCTTTCTCCATGCGTGCATCAATCACTTCCTGGCTGTCTTGATCTCGGGTTTCCAAACGCTCGCGCAGGGCTTCGATGCTGGGTGGCAATATAAATATCATCACCGCTTCAGGGATGCGTTTTTTGACCTGTTCAGCACCTTGCCAATCAATCTCCAAGACCACATCATGGCCTTCATCGAGCATCTTCTCTACGGTTTCTTGGGAGGTGCCGTAAAAATTACCAAACACATTGGCCGATTCCATGAACACACCCGCCATCTCCATTTGTTTGAATTTGGCTTCATCGATGAAATGGTAATTGTAACCATCGATTTCTTTTGGTCTGGCAGGTCGGGTCGTGTGTGAAATGGACAACTTCAAATGGTTGGTGTCGCGCACCAGTGCGTTGACCAAGGAAGTTTTGCCGGTGCCGGAAGGGGCTGAGACGATGAACAGGGTTCCCACCAAATGCTTCATGATTGACCACAGATAAAAGCGCGTATTATAGCAGAGGTCTCGATCAGTTTAATCCGGTTCAATCACCTTGGCCATGGTCACTGATTTGTTGCCAAACCCGAAACAAATTGCCAGACAAGATTTTTTCGATGTCAGACTCGCTGTAGCCGCGCTGCAACAAGCCGGCAATCAAGGCTGGGTAAGTGGAAACGTCTTTCAAACCCGTTGGCAGGGAATCACCCACACCGTCATAATCCGAACCGATCCCGACATGATCGATACCGGCAATCTTGACCACATGATCAAAATGGTTCAACACCACCTCCAAATCAGCAAACTCGAATGGGGTCTTGGCGCGGTAGTCTTTGGTGAATGCTTTGGCTTGCTCACTGTCCGCTTTCAAATTGTTTTCTTTCAAAAAAGCATCCAAGGCTTTTTTATAAGCGGTGTAATTCTGCAGTGATGTTTGCGAGACAAAAGTCGAACCAAAGTTGATGAAAATCACACCGCCTTTGGCCGCCATTTTTTTGATCATGTCATCACTCATGTTACGTTCAAATCCCGGCGTGAAATGCCTGGCTGATGAATGTGAAGCAATCACCGGTGCTTTGCTGATGGCCATCACATCATCAAAAGCCTGATCTGATATGTGCGAGACATCAATCATCATGCCGATCTCATTCATGGCTTTGATCAGTTTTTTGCCGAATGCTGTCAAGCCTTGTGCTGGGCGGTTTTTGTCATAAGAGGAATCTGAAATGTGGTTGCTCAAGGAATGAGACAAGGTGATGTAACGGATGCCACGGTCATAAAAATGCCGGAGGTTTTTGAGGTCACCTGCGATTGGCGAACCGTTTTCCATCCCCATGGGCAAAGAAATCAGCCCTTTTTTGAAGTTGGCCTGTACCTCTTTTACCGATTTCGCTAATGCGAATTTATCAGGTGAATCGGCCACCATTTTCTCTACACCGTCAATCAACTTGTTTGCCACAGCGGTGCTGTCACCGCCTTCGGCTTCGATCTTGGCTGGGATGTAAATCGACATGAAGGGTGCATCCAAGCCGCCCTTGACCGCCCTCGGGTGATCAAAATCACCGCTGTGGGTTGCATGACTGACGTCCTCGTATTTTTCTTCCAAACGATAAGGCACATCGACATGCAAATCAGCAATCACGTATTTTTTACTCAATGCTTCTGCCTGTTTGTGGAAATCAACGTCAGCTTGTAAAGCGGTTACTGGTGACAGGGCCACCAAGGCAGTCAAAATAAGGGATGGCATCTTCATGGCATGGCTCGGTCAAGAAAAAAAAGTAAGGATACCATATGCCAGACTGGGCTGGTGGTTATTTCCAAGGCCAGTTACAGTACGGCACCAAGGGTTTGGGTTTTTTACAAAACGAACAGCTGTGTTAAAAGAAGAAAGCTTCGTGGCATCATTTAACTTCGGAAGTTCCCTTCGGGAAATACACACCCCTAACCCCTCTCCAGAGGGGAATGGGTTCATGTATTTTTTGTGGTTAATTACCAGCTTATTTTAACTTTTTGACTCTGATTTGAATGGATCCTATACCCATCAACAAAGCCGCCATCAACAACAAACTCCACAAGTTATTGAATGGCACTTGTGTGGGTCTGAGTGGGAAAGTGACGGTGATTTCGTTGTTGGATAAGTCAGGATCGTTGGCCAATTGATTACTCATTATCCAAGTTACGGTCCGGCTGCCTTCTGTAAAGTAGGGTGTGTATTGGCCTTGACAGGTAATGGATTCGCCTGCTCCTAATTGAAAAAACAAAAAAGCATAAGCATAATTTGGATTTTGATTCGGTAAAGGGTCAGCCCTAGACCACAAAAAATGGCAATCAGAGGGGCTATTCGAGCCATCTAACTCAATCCATAAGTCTGGCACCCAGTCATCATTACTTCCAACCGCGAGAGTACTAACAAAGAAAAAACCTGAGTTTGATGGATTAGCGTCGTCAGGCCCATGATTGGTGATTGTGATTGAAAAGTCTCTCGTTTGCCCAGGAATCACTCCGTTACCGATGCTGGCAAAGTCCATGGTCAGTTCCAGTTCGGCAGTTTGGGCCTGGAGTGGTTCCAGGCTTAATAACAAGATCAGAAAAAATAAATTTCGTGGCATCATTTATCTTCGGAAGTTCCCTTCGGGAAATACACACCCCTAACCCCTCTCCAGAGGGGAATGGGTTCATGTATTTTTTGTGGTTAATTACCAGCTTATTTTAACTTTTTGGCTCTGAGTTGAATGGATCCTATACCAATCAACATAGCCGCCATCAGCAGCAAGCTCCACAGGTTGTTGAATGGCACTTGTGTGGGTCTGATCGGGAAAGTGACGATGATTTCGTTGTTGGATAAGTCAGGATCGTTTGCTAAGTTGTTGATCATAGTCCATTCCACAGTTCTGCTGCCTTCTGTAAAATAAGGTGTGTAATGGCCTTGGCAGGTGATGGATTCACCTGCGTCCAATTGAGAAAAAATAAAAACAAAGCCATAGGTCGGGTTTGCGCCTGGAAGAGGATCAACAAAAACAGGTGAAAATACACAATCTGAAGGACTGTTTGCTCCATTCAGCTCAAACCAAAGATTAGGTACCCACTGAGAATCACTGTTCACGGGCGTGGATGCGACGAAAAAAAATGAACTGTTGCTTGGATTTGCATCATCAGGCCCATGGTTGGTTACGGTAATAGAAAAATCCCTGGTTTGACTTGGTATTACACCATCACCAATACTGGAAAAATCCATCGTCAGTTCCAGTTCGGCTGTTTGGGCTTGAAGTGACGACGAACCCATCAGTAACACAAGTGCAAAAAACGTTCGAAACATCATTCAAAACCATCAGCGAAGATGAAATCAGGACGCTCTCTGAAATTTGACATTACAGGTGACAGTTGGTCTATGGTGTACTGGTTGTGATTTTCGCCTGCAAAGCCGGTGGCTGTGTTGTTTTCAACAAATACATTGGGGTTTGAAAAATACAATCTTCTATTCAGCCTATTTGATACTGTCATTATGCTGAGGAAATCGTTGTTTTCGTAACCAAAGGCTTCAGGGTATCCGTTTAATATTACACCTATACGCCATTGAGGATAGAAGTCAAATTCAGCACGGGCATGATTGGCCCCCATCAGGTGGCCCAACTCATGGGT
>JAUHZH010000265.1 GCA_030426065.1 Gammaproteobacteria bacterium | reverse complement strand
AAAGAACTCAAGCAATTGGGAATTCGCATTTCTATTGACGATTTTGGCACCGGCTACTCTTCTTTCAACTACATCAGAAAACTGCCTTTGGACAAAATCAAGATTGATCAGTCATTCATTAAAGACATCCCTGATGACCGCAATTCAACCACGATCGTCAAAACCATTTTCAGCATGGCCAAAGAAATGAATTTTGAAGTTGTGGCTGAAGGGGTGGAGACCAAAGAGCAAATCCAATTTTTAACCGAATCTCATTGTCAGTATTTTCAAGGTTACTACTTCGGCAAGCCCCAAACCGCCGATGAATTCCTTCAGTCATCAAAAGAAGCCAAGTCCATCAGCCATTGACCGGTGGTGGCTGCAACCTTTCAAAAACCCAGTTGTTGCCCACCGACAAATCGGCATGGTATCGGTAGCCATCGAAAACAATCTTTTTGATTTGTTCTGGTTCTGTGATTTGCTTTTCAATGATTTTTCGAGCCATTTGGCCGCGCGCTTTTTTGGCAAAGAAACCAATCACTCGGGTTTTGCCATCCTTGCTGTCCTTGAAATTGATGTTGATGACATCGGCATTCAGTTGCTTTTTCTTGATTGCTTTGAAGTATTCATTTGAAGCCAAGTTGATCACCACCCCATTGCATTCCTTGTTGATTGCTTCTGTGATGTCGCTGTCCCAAAATTGATAGAGGTTTTCGTTCTTACCTTGCTTCAGTTTGGTTTTCATTTCCAAGCGGTAGCCTTGAATCAAATCCAATGGACGCAAGTAACCGTACAAACCCGACAAAATGCGCAAATGCTTTTGGCTGAATGCCCAATTGTCATCGGTCAGCGTATCGGCATCCAAACCCGCATAGACATCGCCCTTGAACGCCAACGCCGCCTGTTTGGCTTGTCCCAATTCAAATGGGGTGCTGAACGACTGAAAACGGTCGACATTCAATTCAGCCAAGGGTGCGCTGATGGACATCAATTCTTGCACCTTGCTGGTGGACATTTTTTTCAATTCTTTGATGAGCAGTTCGCTCTTGTTCAACAACTGAGGGTAAGAATGTGGCGTGTAGGGGTTGGGGTCAAAATCTTGGCCTTTGGAAGGCGATAACAAAATAATCATGGGTTCATTGTGTGTTGGGGTTGTTTTTGATCACTGAATACAAGCTGCCACACAAGGCTTCAGTGTCTGGGGTCTGCATGATATAGGGCGGCATCAAATAAATCAAGTTTGAGAAGGGTCTGACCCAAACACCTGCATCAACAAAAGCAGCAATCAGTCGATCCACATCAACCGGATTTTCCATCTCAACCACGGCAATGGCACCCAACACCCGAGTCGCGGCCACGCCTGGCAAATCAGCACAGGGTGCAATGCCTTTTCTCAGCTGGTCTGACAATGACTGTACTTCACTTTGCCAGTCTTTGGCCAACAGCAAATCAATCGAAGCACTGGCCACAGCACAGGCCAAAGGGTTGGCCATGAAGGTCGGGCCGTGCATGAAATTGCCGCCCATGCCGTGGCCCACATGAGGCTGACACAGCACCGCTGATAAGGTCATGTACCCACCGGTCAATGCCTTGCCCAAACACAAAATATCAGGCACCACACCGGCGTGCTGATAAGCAAACATCTTGCCGGTGCGACCAAAACCCGTGGCGATTTCATCAAAAATCAACAGCACGCCGTATTCATCACACAGTGACCTGATTTGACGCAAATATTCAGGGTGATAAAAAAACATGCCGCCCACCCCTTGAACAATGGGCTCAAAAATCACCGCAATGGTTTCTTCATGGTGGCGTTCCAGTGCCTTCTTAAATGGTTCGATGTACACATCATCCCAAGCATCATCAAAACCACAACGCGGCGGATCAATGAAATGATGTTGGTTCAGTAAACGGGAAAACATGTGGTGCATGCCATTGACCGGATCACAAACCGACATGGCGCCAAAAGTGTCACCATGGTATCCCGACCGAAAAGTCATGAATCGTTTTTTCTGACTCATGCCTTGGGCATGACAATACTGGGCCGCCATTTTCATCGCCGCTTCGACCGCCACCGACCCAGAATCAGCAAAAAACACCTGGCTCAATGCATCGTCATTGATGGCCAACAAATGTTGCCCCAAACGAATCGCCGGTTCATGGGTCAGGCTGCCAAACATGACGTGTGCCATTTGCTCACTTTGTCGATGTAAGGCCGCATTCAACTCCGGCACTTGGTAGCCATGGATACAAGCCCACCAGGACGACATGCCATCAATCAGTTCCCTGCCATCAGCCAGCTTGAGGCGCACACCTTCCGCGCTGACCACGGGAAAGGTCAATGCAGGGCTGGATAAATTGCTGTAAGGATGCCACAAATGGTCTCGATCAAATTGTAAATCCATCATTCAATCACCTGCCTGATTAAGTCATGGCCAAAACCACGTCGATAAAGGAAATTCTGGCGTTTGGCTTTTTCTTTGAAATCGGTCCAAGGCTGCCCTTTGTATTTTTTCTCATAGACTGACCTGACCAATGCGTCAAAGTCCACGTCAGCTTCAAGCAATGCCGAATGTATCAATCGCTCAGACACACCTTTGAGTTTCAGCTCTTGTGTGATCCTGACCGGGCCATAGCCTTTGCCACTGCGCATTCGCCAATAACTTTCAGCATAACGCTCATCAGACAACAGGCCTGAGGTTTGCAGTTCCTCAATCAAAGCAAAAACCACGCCTTCTGGGTGGTTTTTATTGAGTAACTTCTGTTGCAACTCCAAGCTTGAGTGCTCACGCATCGCCAGAGAGCCCAGGGCCGAAGCCCTGGCCTTGGTTTCGGGGGTGTGTTTGGCGCCCTCACCACTCATGTGGGTTGGATTCAGTCCGCTTGTTCTTCGGTTGTTTCAACCACCGCTTTGGGCAACAAAATGTCACGGATTTTGGCTTCCAACTCTTGCGCTTGATCTGGGTTGTCTCGGAAGTACTGCTTGGCATTTTCCTTGCCTTGTCCAATCCGGGTTTCACCATACGAATACCAAGCACCGGCTTTGGAAACCAAGTTATGTGCCACGCCAAAATCAATCAGTTCACCCAATAAGGAGATGCCCTCTCCATACAGAATTTCAAACTGGGTTTGTTTGAATGGTGGTGCCAATTTGTTTTTGACCACCTTGACGCGCGTGTCGTTACCAATCACTTCATCGCCTTTCTTGATGGCACCAATGCGTCGGATGTCCAAACGCACTGATGAATAAAATTTCAATGCATTACCACCGGTGGTGGTTTCAGGTGAACCAAACATCACACCAATCTTCATCCGAATCTGGTTAATGAAGATCACCATGCAATTGGTGCGCTTGATGTTGGCGGTCAATTTACGCAATGCCTGAGACATCAATCGCGCTTGTAAGCCCATGTGTGAATCACCCATGTCACCTTCGATTTCAGCTTTCGGTGTCAAAGCCGCCACCGAATCGATGACAATCAAATCAACCGCATTGGAGCGCACCAACATGTCACAAATTTCCAATGACTCTTCACCCGTGTCTGGCTGAGAAACCAACAAATCATCGATGTCCACACCCAGCTTAC
Organism: Gammaproteobacteria bacterium; assembly: GCA_030426065.1. Lineage (GTDB taxonomy): Bacteria > Pseudomonadota > Gammaproteobacteria > Xanthomonadales > Marinicellaceae > Marinicella. Next base: position 324 of record JAUHZH010000265.1, on the reverse strand, counting down.
CAGCATACACAGGATCCAAGGCATGTTCAGCATCGATGAACGCGGCGGTACCGCCATTGCGCTGACACTCGGCCACCGCATGTAAGGTCAATGTGGTTTTACCCGAAGACTCTGGACCATAAATTTCTACGATGCGGCCGCGTGGTAAACCACCGATACCCAGTGCCACATCCAAACCCAAAGAACCAGTGGAGTACACATCCGTGGTCAAGGCTTGGTTGTCACCCATGCGCATCACCGACCCTTTGCCGAATTGTTTTTCAATTTGCCCTAAAGCCGCTGCCAAAGCCTTCTTTTTGTTGTCATCCACTTTGTTCTGCTCCA
>JAUHZH010000264.1 GCA_030426065.1 Gammaproteobacteria bacterium | reverse complement strand
TCATCACTTTCCATAACGACATCAAGAAAAACAAGGGCAATTTCCGGCTCGGCTTTTAAAATGGTTTGGGCTTGTTTGGAATCAAAAGCACTCAAGAACTCGACACTCCTGCCATCAAATTCAAAGCGTTTCAGTGCCAATTTGGTTATTGAGTGGATGTCTTCTTCATCATCAACAATCAAAATTTTCCATCTGCTCTCACTCCCTGTTGATTCACTTTTATTTAACACAGATAAAGGCATTTGGACCCCAATATTCAGTATTCAATCACACCCTCAGATCCCAAATCAGGGACATGAAGACACACACCTTACTTTATTATACTACATCAGCTTGTAACAGCGTAATGGAAGAAAGGTCCAGCCTATACACGCTGGTTTTACGGTGATTTGTGGATTTTTCCTGTGAAGTTCACCACACCAATGGAAGGACCTGGACCAATCAAAAAATCGACTTGACTGTTGCGTTTTAAGTCAACCTTGGTTGAATACGGTTGATCACCTTGATCAGAAGATAGATTGAAGTGAACATCACCGTCTACAATGATTTGGTAAACCACACCACCGCCCCAGTTTTCTCCCCATGGCATCACTTTGCCAACAACGCCTGAGATGTTTACTTGTCCTTCATAAGGGCTCGTCCACCTTCTGACCACCCAATGGTTGGCTCTTTTATAATGACCCAGTTCAATATCGGCATGGGCATGGCCACCCATTGCCCAGATTGATGTGTAGTATTGTCCATCATTCAAATACCACAATTTCCCTGTCGTGAACTCGCTGTGTCGACTGAGGCCATTGATGGGATCATCTCCGTGGTGTTTAAACCGTTTAAAATCAGTGTCTTGGTTGTATTCATCATCTGAATCTGAAGACTGGTCCCAATAACCATATTGCCAACCATGCTTACCTTGGGTCCCAGAAAAATCTTTGACTGAATAGGCCAACACTTTCTCATCAATCAGCGGCTGTGAACACACTGAGGTGCTGATGGACATGGCCATCAGCACAGATAAGATAAAAGCATGTGGCTTTGTGTGTTTTGCAGTGATCGAATGTGATGAACTCATGGCATTTGTATGGGTCAGAACGATTGATAGACCCACATATTTACTGTTGGTTCAAGGCGATGCTGGAAAGGCCATTAAACGCAGCTAGCACTGACATTCAATTTTTATAAAAAAAAAGGGGCGGAAAGCCGCCCCAATATACACCTTAATTTATAAAGACGAGGACTCAGTCAAACCCGTTTGCAAAAATCAGGTCGTTGTATTCATAAGCACCCATGTCCACGGTGCCTCCATCAATGCGGTCGTTACCGTCCAGGTCTTGGTTGTTCTGAACCGCACCATTGTCACCCGTACCAATCGCAGCAGAGCCCAACAGCAACCGGGCATTGCCAGTAATGGTAGGCACTGCCATCAAGTCGACATCCATCACAAAATCAGGTCGATGTTGTTGCCACCATCGATACCAGCACCTGGGTTCCATTGGCTGCTGCCACCGGAACCTTGAAACACTGTGTGAGCAAACAACACCGCATCGGTGCTGGTGACGCCCGCTGAGATCGTACCCGTTCCTGTGCCGTCTTGATTGTTCCAAACGATGCTGTTCTGGAAAGTGAATTCAGCATTGCCCATGACCCTGTTGGGTGAATCAGGGATGAACACCGCTCCTCCGGCATTGAATGCCCTGTTCCCTGTCATGGTCACGTTGGTGAAGTGGGTGTTGTTGAAGGTGATGATGGCACCACCTGAATCGTTGCTGTAATTACCTGAGAACAAGCTGTTGCTGATTTCAATGTCACCATTGATGAACAACGCACCGCCGTACAAGTCAGCTTGGTTGCCTTGCATTACAACGCGGTCCATGGTGGTACTGGCAGCGAACACAGCGCCACCACCAAATGCCGCATGGTGTTGTTGGAATTGGCTGTTGTCGATTACCACGTTGCCAATCGAGAAAATGGCACCACCATTGGCATTGGATTCATTGCCACTGAACAAAGAATTCATCACTTGGCCTCCACAGACGTCAATGGCTCCACCATTGGATACAGCGTAGTTACCCAACCAAGTGTTGCTGTTGAAAACATGGGCATCCGACTCAGCTTGTAAGCAACGCAAACCACCGCCAGATTGTTCTGCTGGAGTGACACCATTGGCGTAACCCGCTGTCACGGTAAATCCATCAAAGGTGACGCCTGAACCATTGATTGAGACCACATTGAAGGCATTGATGCCGTTGATGTCGGCCACCGTTTCAGCCACTTGGTTGCCATCATCATTCACATCATTTTGATCGATGTCCCCTGAAAGAATAGTCACGTTGACATTGACATCTCTTTGATCCAAGCTGTCTTCGCTGCCATTGAAACCACCAAACAGGTGTACATTGGCTGGAACCACAAAACTGGATTGCGAGTCATCATTGACCATCCCTGCGCCCAGATCGGGATAGTACACCCCATCTGCGACCCAGATTTGTGAGGTGGATCCGGCTGCTGCCAGAGCATCGTTCAAATGTTCATGGGCATTGCCCCAACAAGCACCTGGGAAACAAGTACCGGAGCGATTGATGTTGTCGCGATCCACATAGATGACCGCCAGGTGCTCCGTTTCGTAAGCACCGATGTCACAGGCTGCCAATTGCACCCGCTCAACGCCACGTTGGTCAAAATCAGGGCAAGCGGTGTTGTCACCGGCATCGACGGCTGGACTGCTCAAAGCCAATGCCATGGTTTGTGTGTTGCCACCATTGTCAGCCAAACTTTGTAACTGTGGATCTTCGGTCAAGGCCGCATCACAATTACCTGTTTCAATCAGGCTGTTGATGTTGTTTTCACTGCTGTTGGCTGTTTCATAAAAGCAATCAGAGCCGCTTGGACTGTCTGCAACCAGTGTATTGATCAGTGCATGACTTCCCTCACGTGTATAAATACCTGCGCCTACAGTATTGACCCCGCCATTTGCGGCTATGGTTACATTGACCAAGGTCATGTCGTCACCAATGTTGTATATCGCTGCCCCTTCTGCGGCATTGAGCCCATTGAGTGTGAAGGTGCTGTTGACGGCAGTGAAATCATCACTGGAATTATAAATGGCGCCACCCAGTTCACCTGAGTTGTTAACAAAAGTGCTGTTTTCGATGTGGAGCAAATCACTCAGCGGGTTGCTGTAAATGGCTCCCCCTGACACAGATAAGTCTTCCGCTGTGTTGTTACTGAAGGTGCTGTTGAGGACAGTTAAAGAACCCGAATTACTGATGGCGCCTGATGTACTGGCACGTCCTTCGGTGAAGGTCAGTGTATTTAATGTCACGTTCCCAGAATTTCCTACGGCCATGATACCGGTGGTGTTGCCTCCCGATAAAATCACCTGTTGACCAACAGCTGTGATGCTCAAGGTTTTATCTATCGTCGGTATTCGACTCAAAACTGTGATTGTCATGTCACCTGCAAAATCAATGGAACCACCATCACACACATCAAACAACGCCTGTCTCAGTGTACCCGGACCGTCGTTGCCGTTGTCAGTCACAGTGATGTTCATTTGGCATGCGCCACTGAGTACCACATCATTGCCGTCGCCGCCGGTGTATGAAACGGCCAGGCTTTGTCCGTTGCTGGTGGTGACATGGCCACCTTCAGCAATGCCATTGAATGTACCCAGCACTGCATCATTGGTGGGGTTGTTGATGATGATGAATTCATCACTGAAATCCGGGGTGAAGTTCAATTCCACCACCAAATCAGCCCCACCCTGGGTATTAAAGTCCAGATTGGTTAAGGTGGTGTTGATCTGGTCGTTGATATCCACGGTGATTTGGCGGGCATTTTGAGGATGTCTGGGAATCCTAATGGTCAGTCCCCTGCTTATGAAAAGCAGGTTCAGTTGGTTGCGGGAGTTCGAC
>JAUHZH010000263.1 GCA_030426065.1 Gammaproteobacteria bacterium | reverse complement strand
GGTGTTGATTGGGCGCCTGGTACTGATGAGGCATCTTCAGCCCTTTGGAGCACACGGACCAATGGCATTGCATACAACCAAGGGAATGTGTTGATTGGTGGCTCTAATAACAACCAGGTTTCGACAGACACCAGCCTGTTCATTGAAGCTTCAGCGGGGGACAGCCCTTTGAGGGCGCGCATCAATGGCAGCACCAAATTCCAAGTTCACAGCAATGGTGGCACCAACATGGGGGGCGGTTCTAACGCACCGACCAATGGATTGCACGTCAATGGAGAAACCAACTTGAATGATGATTTAACGGTTCATGGCGTGTCACATTTGGATCGAACTTCGATTCTGTCTTCAAGCGGCGTGGATCCGATGGTGGTGAGTGTCAATGGCCAATTTGCCCTGCAAGTGTCAGACAATTTGGGTGTCAATGTGGGTGCCGCGAATGCCAATGTCATACCTGCGCCGAGCAGTGGTTTGTATGTGCAAGGGGAAACCGAACTGAACCAAAAAACCACCATCACCGACGATTTGGAAATCTCAGGTGATGCCATCCACAGCAACCCAAGCAATGGTTATGGTTTTGCCAAAGCGGGTATTTCGTTTTCTTGTGGTAATGGCGGTTCGGTGACACATGATTATTTCAACAACATCAACAACCAAGCCCTCAGTGTTTCCAATGGTGCGACTCATGGTGCTTGTGTGGTCAATTTGCCATTCTCATACCAAGGACTGTTCTTTGTGACCAACGCAGAATTCAACGCTGGCTCTGTGCCCATTTTGGTTAATTGTGCCCAAAGTGTCCAAGGTGGAAGCAATGAGGTGGTGGTTTGTCGGGTGCGTGATCTGTTGAACGACACCAACATCGTCATCGCCTCAAAGGTTACTTTGTTGATGTTTTGATTGAAGTGGAGGCCAACAATAATCATTGGGGTTTGGTGATTGATAATTTATAATGTTCGGCACGACAAAATTCGAGCATTCAATGAGCAACCTCTGGGACGATCCACTTTCAGGCAACAAGCCCCAAAACGAAACGGTAAAAGAAAACAGTCATTCAGAGCAAACACCCTCTGATCAGCCCAAACCCCAAGGTTCCAGTGAATTCGATCGTTCTGTGGAACCAGTTCGGGCAGCCGACAAAAGGGTCATCAATGGTTTGACAGATGTCAATCAGTTGGCGCCGTTCAAATACCCATGGGCATGGAACTTTTTTCTCAACGCAAACAAAAACCATTGGTCACCTTTGGACATAAAAATCGGTGATGATGTGTCTGATTACAACAACCGGTTGAGTGTGTCAGAAAAACACGTTTTCGAAAATGTCATCTCGTATTTGACGACCTCAGGCATCATGGCGATGCGCAATATCGGCCTGGCCGTGATGGAAAAAATGACGGCGCCTGAGTTACAAATTTACCAAGCACGTCAAATTTATGAAGAGGGCCTGCACACTTCAGCGTATCAGCAATGCATTGAATCAATAGGTTTGGATCAGGGTGACTTGTACAATCGATACCGTTTGACACCGGAAATTAACCAAAAAATCCACATGTCGAACCGTTACCTGGACCCTGTGATGCGTCCCAATTTGGACCTCAACCAGGCCGATGAACTGGAGCAGTTCGTCATGGCATACCTGTTTTTCTCAGCCGTGTTTGAAGGCAACTGGTTGTACCATGGTTTCAGTCCCATTTTTGCCATACAAAAGCGTGGTTTGTTGAACAACACCGGTTTGATGCTTCAGTACATCATGCGGGACAAGTCTTTACATCATGCTTTTGGGATTCGTGCCATTACTCAGATTCTGCAAGAAAACCCGGTCAAGTTGGACCCAGTCACAGTCCAAAAAATGTGGCAAGAAGCTGAGGCCGCAGAAGCCACCTATGTGGCTTATTTACTTAAAGATCCGATGGAAGGCTACAGTGTGGATGACCATATGGAGCAACACCGCTACATCGCCAATCAGCGTGCCATCCAATTGGGCATGCAACAGCCATTTCCTGGGGCACAAAATGCATTGCCTTGGCTCGAAGGTCAAATCAACATCAATAAAAACGACAGTTATTCAACTGACTCGCACGCCAATGAACACCAAGGTGGTTCATTGAGTTGGGATTAAGCAGACACATTGTTGCTGATGTAGTGTCCTGTATTCGGATAAGTTATCAAAAGTCATCAAATGCGCCAAGACAAGGCGCAGCTTTCAGGTAATGGTCATCCCCTAAACAAAACTGCAATGTGAGTATTGGGGCATTTGATGGCGTCCCTTCGAGCGAAATAGGAAACCGCCCTCTACTGCGTTGTCACTCTTGAAAAGGAAGTGCCAATCCCTACGGATAACGCCTTGTATATGGCAGTTTCACAGTCCGCTGATAGCCCAGCCAAGTACAGGACACTACACTAGCCCTTGAAACCGATCATGGGCTCAGATCTTTCACAGGTTAGTACCTCAAGTTTTTTTGACTTAATAAAAAAATTTGCTGTCGGTTTTTACGTGTTTTTCACCATGTTTAACCTATGATGATTGAATCATTATTTAAAACAGCGTCACTCGAATGACTGTGTTTTGAATGTTTGTTGTCTTTGTGGGAGGTTGAGATGAAAACGGTTGGCTTGGTTTTGATTTTTGTTGCTGCGAACGTGGTGGCTGAGGACACTCAGAATGGTGCTTTGGGTATTGATGAACGGAACTATGTGTTTTTTGCGGATCCTTCTCAAGAAGTACCGCCTTCAACAGGTGTGTCTGCAACCACTGCCGGTGCAGGCGCTTTTCATTGGCGCTCTGATACACAACAGCTTTCCTGGGACTATTATTATGAAGATTTGACGGGTGATCCTACGGGCACACATGTTCATGGCCCCGCACCAGTGGGCAGCAATGCGGGGGTTTTGCTTAACATGGGGACCGACAACAACCCACCTTCTAGTGGCAATGGCAGTTTCACACTGACCAATGCAGATCACATGAGCGCAGGGATGACCTACATCAACTTCCACACGTCAGCCAACGGTTCAGGTGAAATTCGAGGCCAAATCATCCCAATTGAATCAGAGTACACCTGGGAGGCCGTTTTGACACCGGATCAAACCATCAGCCCGATTACAGGCGATACCAGTATGGCCCAGGGGACGGCAGTTGTTCGGTTTGACTCTTCAACAAAAACTTTGACTTGGGATGTGGCGTATTCGGGCCTAACCAGCCCCACCACGGCCACCCACATCCACGCACCTGCCAGAACAGGGCAGGGAGGGCCTGTGGCCCTCGGCATAGGTGGTCCTGGCGCGACGTCGCCCATCACAGGAACGTCGAATTTGAGTTCGCCTTTGGATTTGGTTGCCTATTCGGAAGTTGAGTACAGCTACATCAACATCCACACCCAAACCAACACATCAGGTGAGATCAGGGGCCAACTGAGAAGGATAGTGTTTAAAAATGGTTTTGATTAAAAATCTGTTGCTGAATCAGCGATACTCTGAGGGTCGCTTCAGCCACCGTGGGCTGATTTGAAAAACATCAAATAAACCAAACGCCCGTTTTCAATGCTGTTGCCAAAGCTTTCACCGGCGGTGTGCCACAACCAAGGTCTGAGCAAAATCAAGCGGTTGAATCGCATCGGGACTCGCATGGTCATTTCCCACTTGCTGTCGTCGTTGGTGTCTTCCAAAACGTCTGCTGTCCACTGTTTGGCAGAGGGCACGCCAAATTTGGCCATACACTCTTGGTCACTGTAAGGTGTTCTTTCGGTATTGGTGGGAATGTGTCTGAAGAATTCGGTGCCACCGCGACAGTCTTCTGGCTCGCTTAAATACAAGATGCCTGACCAATGAGAAGCATCCACATGGACTTTGGCATTACCGACATCCGATGCCAATGAGATGCGACAGTTGCCATGTGCTTGTCCGTGTTCTATCGGCAATAA
>JAUHZH010000262.1 GCA_030426065.1 Gammaproteobacteria bacterium | reverse complement strand
CAAATGATTAAAAAAACCACTTGATTGTGGTTTTTTTAATCACAGACAAAACACCTCACCCAGGAAGTGTCAAATTTCTATCCAGTTCAAAACGCACGTTTACACAAATCCATCAAAAATTAATCGCTACAATTCTTGCCGTTCAAGCCCACACAGGCACCATCGATGTAAAAACGCCAATCTTTGATGGGCTGTATGCCTTCATTGGTATGGGTGTCGGTGTTGAGGTGACTGGTGATGTAATACAGGCGTTGGATGTCGTCTTTTTCAGCCGGTCCCACAGTGGCATCACTGAACCGATCTTGTAAATAAACCGGTGGGATGGACTGGTTGTATAACTTGACCGTCACGTGGCTGAACTGGGCTTTTTGCGTTGGACTCAAAGCAATCTGGTAGTTAAAACGATCGCTGCCCGTTTTGCTTTTGTCGTAATAATCTGGGTCCTTGGCCGCTTCACCATGAAGCACACCCAGCAGTTGAATGTAAGGTGACTGGCTGTCCAAGAAAAACTGTTTGTCAAAGCCCTTGCCTCGGATGCGGTTGTCTTTTTTGTCGGTGACCCGACGCAAGAAGGATGTGGTGTTGTGGCCGGCTGAATCCTGAATGATTTCTTGGTAAATCTGTACTTGACTGGGTTGGTCAATCACCTGGTAATGCGGCTGATAAGCCGACTGCCCCTTGCCCCCTTTTTCTGTCGCCAAGGGTTGATTGGAGGTGCCGTTCAAAATCACGCCCAGGTCGTTGCTTCGCCCTGAAGCCCACAATAGGGTGCCGTCCTTTCCGTGAACAATGGTTTCAACAAACAGGCGCCTGAAGCCAACGCCAGATGGCAAATAATGACCGGTCAGGTTTTCAATTTCCACCGAGACATTGAGGGTGTCCTTTTGCCAAGCCAGGTCTTTGATGTGTACCTTTGCGGTTTGTTGAGTCGCCATTTCAATCATCGAGTCACGCCCTGTAATCAATGCGGGTTGGACGTTGCTGTTGACCATGTAATCCATTTGCCTCAATCCCAACAACATGGGGAATTGCTGGAACATTTCGTTCAAAAACACATTCAAGCCATGCAAAGAGTGGCGTGCAAAAGTATCGCGCGGCGTCAAAGTGATGTCCTTGTTGGGCAATCGGTGGGTGGTGGGTGGAAACACATCGCTCTCGATGTTGGCAATTTTCATGCCTTTGAGGTCATTGTGGGTGTCACCGACTTTGAATTCGGTGGGCATGTGGCAATCCTGACAACTGGCAAAATCTGCCTTTTTAGAAAAGTCTGAATTGACCCATTCCAAATGTGTGGTTTGCTCATAGGTGGCATTCACCACCAGACCACCTGGCGCGGTGTGTTCATGGTAGCTGCCATCGTTGTTGAATGTGGGCAGCAAGATGTTGTGACATGAACCACACATGTCTGAATTCTGAATTTGCGCACCAAATTCAGGCGTGATGTTCAGGGCATTTTTCATGGGTTGTGTCACCACCTCATCGCTGGCGTACGGTCCCACCACGGTGCCCGGTTTGTTGGTAACGAAGTTCCCCGTGTAACCCGATTCAGTGCCCATCCCATCTTCATTGATTTGGTGACAAACCATACAGGAAATCCCATCACGGGCCAAAGCGCCGTATTTGGCATCGTGGTTGTTGGGTGGGTGGTGTTGCCATTCGGTCACCATGGATTTGGCAAAAGGTTGACCAAAGGGTACCCCTTCGGGCGGTGCCACTGCGAACAGGTTTTTGCACTCGTCGGATGTGGCTGTGTCAATGGCCAGCTGCCTTTGCCCCATCACGCCATGGCAGTGCAAGCAGGTGTTTTCTATGCACTTTTTCGCCTCAGGCAAGTTGTTGGTTTCACTTTGCAATTGAGAGAAGAAAATGGGGTCTCGACCTGCCAATCCCATGGGAGACACACGCCATTCACCATAAGGTGACACGTTGATTTTTTCATCACTGCCTGCTTTGTCAATCAACATGTTTGCCTCGGCTGAATTGGCGTAGGTGGCATCGTGGCAGTTGATGCATTGATCTGATGTCAAAAACTGATCCAATCCGCTTTGCAACGACAAGTGATGATCAAAGGTTTCTGCAGGCAGCCGCAAAGGCCAGGCATCATCGAAGTTTTTGATGTCCAATCCGCCATAATATTTTTCAAAACTGGGGTTGATGGCTGGTAGGGGTTGAGAAAAAGGGTTGTCATCCTTCTTTTTGGTCACAGCGTCATCCAATGGTTTGCTGTGCAAGCTTTCCAGCAACTGTGTTTGTAAAGCCGCCTTTTTTTGCGGGTACCATTTGTAACGCAACCCTTCTGAAACGATGTTATCGAGGGATGAAAAAGTCAGTTCGTTTTCCGCCGTGGCATGGCAGTTGATGCAAGCCGCGCCATACAAACTGTATGGGTACACCACCGTGTTGATCTTTTCAGCATCACTGAACACATAACCGGTTGGGTACCAATCTTGATTGCGCTGAACAGGCGTTTTCGGTATGGCTTTTTCATCGGTGAATGCGGAGCGATTCAACACCGGCGGGTTGCCATCACCCGTCATGGTGGGATTGGCCCAATACCACCCATCATGGGTCAAGTCGGTTCTGAACATCACCGTCCAAGAACTGGGCAGGCGCTGGTCATCTTTCTTTATTTTCATGCAGTCATCAGGTTTTTCCACGCCCAATGATGAATCGATGTTGGCCATTTCCTTGATGATCATCGCTCCAGCAGGCAAATCACCTGAACGGCCAGCACACATCCAAGCGACGACTTCTGGAGAATAGTACACCCTGACTGCCGGATGCACGCCGTAACTTTCACCTGCACCGATGGGACCCACATAAGGTCCGGTTAAACGCCACTCCTGGTCATGGGCCCACGCCAATTTTTCATCGTAGACTCGAGCACGCAAAAAATCACGCAAAGCAAAATCAAAGGCGTTTTTCTTTTTCAGGTCAGTCAACTGCCCAGGCTCCAGTAAAAAACCTGTATCGGCCCGCCAGTTGAAAGCCTCTGGCCCTGGCAGGTTGGCTTCGCACCAGGCTTGACTGGCTTTTTGGGTCAGTTTTTCATCGGGTTGAGAACACACCCAATCATCAGGATTGTCAGGTAAGACAGGTGACCAACTGGCTTGGACACCAGTCGAAATGAAAGCGATGGAAAGTAAAATTCGACAAAAAAAGTGCGTGCGCATGACTGAACCCCTATTCAATTCAGAAACATCCTCTCACACATAGATTATACTAAATGAGATGAGCCACGAATGCAATCGGAATCAGTTGGCGTGATGTAATTGGGTGTGACAACCAAAGAATCCCACTACAATCCAAAGCAAAACCTTACCCAAAAAAACTGACCGTCTTTCTCATTCAAATCAATCCCCTGTCCCGACAAAACACCTCAAAGGAATCTACCAATTGGTCAACATCGACATCGGGTGCCAATGACACGCGAACGACATAGTCTTTGTCGGCTTCTTTGGTGGTGCCTTGGGTTGAAGTGGCTGGAATGGTCCAATAGCTGCCTTTGAGTTGGCCATAGCTGACACAGTTTTTGCAGCTGTCTGGGTGGCGTTCGACCATGAATTGAATCAAGTCCTTGTTCAGCTCTTTTTGCGCGGCTTGGCGGGCCTCAGGGGTTTCGGCCTGAACCGGCAAGTCGAGGGAAAACACCGAGGGCTTGAATCCTTGGGCAGCGATCTCGTCTGTCACATAAAACATTTTTGATTCGGGCAGCAGCATCTGGATGCGCTTGACCATATCTCGGGTGTTTTGGAACGCCTGTTCAATCCGTTCAGGCATGGAGGGCATGACCTCTGCCAAAATGTTCATTTGTTGGGCATCGGCCCCGTTATCCGACAACTTCAAATGGGCCTCGATCAATGGCATCAAATGCGCGGCTGTGTCATTGGCTGAACAATAACCTGCGATGCAGC
>JAUHZH010000261.1 GCA_030426065.1 Gammaproteobacteria bacterium | reverse complement strand
CCGAATTTGGATCAAGTTGCCTTCAAGCAGTTGGCCGAAAGCATCAGAAAAGCCGTTGCCAATGCAGCGGTTCAACTGAAAGACAAATCGTTACACCACACCATCAGCTTGGGCATGACGATGTACAGTCCCGATCAAGACACGCAAGTGGAGTCATTGCTTAAAAGGGCTGATGAAGCTTTGTATCAAGCCAAAACCTCAGGTAAAAACCAAAGCCGTTACCACATGGCTTGATGAACACCACTGCAAGGTGCTGACCAGTTGACCGCTTATTGATGGTCAATATCCAGCCGCCTGGCCGTCCTTGCGTGACTCTGAGGCACCCCAATAGACGCCATTTTCGGCTTTATGAATGGCTTGGTATCCACCATAAGGTCCATTGGCAAATTGAATTTTGTGCCCTTTCCTCATCAAACCTCGGATGGTTTGGTAAGAAAACCCCGTCTCTAAATTGACCAAACCGCCGTCATTCATGACTTCACCCGTGGGTTCAGAAGAGCCGGTGTGATGAATTCTGGGTGCATCGCCGGCTTCTTGAACATCCATGCCAAAGTCAATCATGTTGACGATGATTTGGGCATGGCCTTGTGGCTGCATGGCACCGCCCATGAGGCCAAAACTCATCCAAGGTTGACCGTTTTTGGTGACAAAAGCCGGGATGATGGTGTGAAAAGGACGCTTTCCACCCTCAAATGCATTGAAGTGGCCAGCTTCGAGTGAAAACATTTCTCCTCGATCTTGAAAGATGAACCCCAATCCAGGGGGTGTCATCCCAGAACCCATGCCGCGGTAGTTGCTTTGGATCAAAGAGACCATGTTGCCCTCGGCATCCGCTGTGGTCAGGTAAATCGTGTCACCATCAGAAAGCGCTGGGTTACCCGCTGGGTAATGTTTGCCTGCTAGATTCAAATCAATCAATGTGGCCCGTTCTTTGGCATATGATTTGCTGATCAATTCAGCAACGGGTAAAGCATTGAATTCAGGGTCGGCGTAGTATTTGGCACGGTCTTCAAAAGCCAGTTTTTTTGCCTCAACAAACAAGTGTACGTATTCGGGTGAATCAAATCCCATGCTGGCAATGTCATGCTGTTCCAAAACATTGAGGATTTGTAAAGCCGCAATGCCTTGACCATTGGGGGGTAGTTCCCAAACATCATGGCCTCGATAGTTGGTGCTGACGGGTTCAACCCAGGTACCTTGATGAGAAGACAAATCTTCAACAGAAAGGAATCCGCCTTGGGCTTGGATGTAGTCGGCCATGGTTTGAGCCATGGGGCCTTCATAATTTCACCGTGTTTGGGCGCCCGGCCATCAATGGTGAATTGTTCCTTGAATCCAGGGAATTGGCTGAGAATGGGTACCGAACGGTTCCAATAATACGCGATCAGTTGCGAAACAGGAAAACCTGACTCAGCATAGTCGATGGTGGGTTGAAGCAATTCAGCCATGGGCTTGTTTCCGAATTTTTGGTGCAACTTGAACCAGGCATCCACGGTGCCAGGTACCGAAACAGGCAAAGGACCATGAGATGGGATTTTGTTGTAGCCATTGTCGATGAACCACTGTCTGGTTAAGGATTTGGGTGATCGACCAGAACCATTCAAACCGTAAAGTTTTTTGCTTTTTGCGTCCCAAACGATGGCGAACAGGTCACCACCGATGCCATTACCGGTCGGTTCAACCAATCCCAACAGGGCATTGGCTGCAATGGCTGCATCAATGGCATTGCCACCATTTTTCATGACATCCAAGGCGACTTGGGTGGCCAGAGGTTGCGAAGTCGCCGCCATGGCTTGCTTGGCCAGCACCGGTGAGCGCGTGACATGGGGCGCTCCAGTGACGCGATCAGCGGCTTGTGTGGTGAAAATAAAAAGGCAGAAAAGGATGCTGAGGCTTTTTTTCATGGTTGATGTCCTGTGTTGATGATGACGGGTGCTTGTTGGAATTTCAGTTGTGGGTGGCTGATGTTTCGTTGCTGTCCATCTGGCCATGATTTCAAAAAGATTTGGTAAGGACCAGACTCTTGTTCGAAGGCTTCAAAAACCAACCACTGACCATCCGCAGCCCAACTGTGGTAGCCGGTTTGTGATGGGTATGAAAACATCGGGGTGTTGGGGGTGTTGGCGTCGAAAATGGCATAACGCCCCTCCCGCAAACTCATGTAGCTGAAAGATTGGCCAGAAGTTTTGGGAGGGCCTGACCGGTATTGGTACCATTGGGCAGTGGTATCGGTTTTGGGGTATTGGGTCATGGGTTTGACCTTCCATGTGCGCAGGTCCAATTGATAAATTTCATCAATAAAGTCTGGGTCTTTTTTGTTGGGTCTCAATGCCCCCCTGAACAACAAGACACGTCCGTCCTGGCTGAATTCAGGGTCATTGCTGTACGGCAATCCTGTGAACAAGGCTTGTTCAACCACACCTTGTTGGTTGATGATCAGGAATTGGCCCAAGTTTTGGTTTTTTGGACTCAGAACCAAACGCTGGCAATCCGGTGTCAAGCTGACCCAGCTGTCCCTGAGTTCCAGATCATGGACCTTTTTGACTTGTCCAGAGTGGACATGTGCGGCAAAGAGTTGGTATCGGCCTTTGCCGGTGGCGCGATCAGACAAAAAATACAGCCAACTGCCACAAGCGCTAGACACCCAATCAGTGGCCGGGTGTTGGGTGATGTTTTTGTGCCACTCTCCATTGGTTAAATACACATCGTATTGGTTGTCATGGTAACCATTGTAGGCAATTCTTAACTGGTCAGGCACACGGAAATCGCTGCCAGATGCAGTCACAAAAGACATCAGGAGCACTGAAATCAGAGTGGATTGAAAAGACATTTTGTTACCTTTGTCGCTTTGGACCGTATTGATTATAATCGAAACACCTCAATTTGGATCAATCATGGCAAATCAAGATTACAGCAAAGACGGCTTGTTGCACTTTCTTAAAGAAGCAGCGGTGTCTGGTTTGATGAACCCTGCAGTGGCCCGCAGCCGCAAAACGGCCGCACAACAACTGTTGGCTCACATCAACCCAGAAGAACGGATCAACTTGAGGCAGCTGGATGTCGATGACTTGTGTTCGCGCATACATAAATTGGACAACACCAGCATCAGGGAAGAGGCGATGAATCTCTACAACGCCCGGTTGAAGTCGGCTTTGAGTGATTACTTTGTTTACCTGGATAACCCCAGCGAGTACAAAGAACAAGGGCTGGGCCAAATCAAAGCCCCTGCTTCTGAACCGGTGCGCTCTAAAAAGGAGCAAAAAGCTTTGGAGTCCATCACGCTCAAGCAAAGCACCCAACCCGATGACATCATTCCGATTCCATTGCGCAAGGACTTGGTGGTGTATTTAAAAGGAATGCCTTTGGATTTCTCGAAAGCCGAAGCTGAAAAAATTTGTCGGGTGATCATGGCTTATGCACAACCAGGAGGCGTTGATGAAGAATAAATACCTGATGTATGCACCGATGGCGGTTTTTGGCATCAGTGCGTTTTTTCTGTTCCGCTACTTCAGTTTTCAAAACACAGAAACGGCATTCAGGGACAACATCGTTCCTGAGTTGATTGGTTTCTGTTTGGAAGGTTTCTTTTGGATTGGTTTGTTGTCGTATTTCCAGAAAACCAGAGAAATGCAACGCAAAAATGAACTGTGGTTGTCATTGAGGGGATCGCTGCGCAGTTTCCTGTCCTATCTGGACATTGGCTTTTTGGATGACAACGCAGAGCCCATTGCGTCTTCGGCATTGGAAAACGACCCTGAGATAGTGGGTCAACTGGTCTCCAAACTGGAAGCGCAAGACCTGGATCTGGAAAGTCTGACCCTGATCAAAAGGAACTGCATGTTCTCCTTGCCCTTGGTTAGGGACCTGGTTCCGGTCGCAGCGCAACTGAGCGCCAGCCAAATGCGCTGGTGGATCGCC
>JAUHZH010000260.1 GCA_030426065.1 Gammaproteobacteria bacterium | reverse complement strand
GCATGGATACCATCAATCACAAAAGAAAACACCGGTGATTTCTCTTTGGCTGTGCCAATCAAGCGCAAACCTGGCACCTGTTGCAAGGCTTCTTCGGCATAAACCCGCAATTCTGCGTCCCTTTGGGCAATTCGGTCCATACCAATGTCCAGCATGAACTCAGCCGCTGCGCCCAGACCAATGCCACCAGCGATGTTGGGGGTGCCCGCCTCAAATTTGGCAGGTACGGCATTGAACACCGTGGACTCAAAAGTGACCTTGCTGATCATCTCGCCACCACCATGATAAGGCGGCATGGCTTCCAAATGTTCGGCTTTGCCATACAACACACCCGATCCGGTTGGGCCATACATTTTGTGACCCGAAACGGTGTAGAAATCACAATCCAAATCTTGAACATCCACTTTCAGATGGGGGGTGGCTTGGGCACCATCCAGCATGATGGGAACGCCCGCAGCTTTGGCCTTGGCAATCAGTGTTTTCACTGGGTTGATGGTGCCCAAAGCATTCGACACATGCACCACTGACATGAAAGCGGTTTTTTCGGTGATCAAGTCATCCACTTGATCGATACACAGCTCGCCGGCCTCATTCATCGGGATCACTTTCAAAACAGCACCCGTTTGCTGGCACAACAATTGCCATGGAACGATGTTCGAGTGGTGTTCTAAGTGAGAAATCAAGATTTCTTGACCGGCCTGGATGCGAGACCGAACAAAGGTTTGGGCAACCAAATTGACGCCTTCCGTACAGCCTCGAACGAAGATCAAGTTTTTGGCTGATGGTGCATTCAACAGTTTGGCCATTGATGCACGGGCGTTTTCATACAAATCAGTGGCCGATTCACTCAAGGAGTGGACCCCACGATGGATGTTGGCATTGTGGTTGATGTAGTAATCATTGATGGCGTCAATGACCGCTTGAGGCCTTTGAGCTGTGGCAGCATTGTCCAAATAAACCAAGGGTTTCCCATGTATTTTTTGCTGCAAACCAGGGAAATGTTCTCTTAACATATGTTTGCCTCAGCTATGAATGATTCAATCATGATGTCACGTGCTTGTGCCAAACTGACACCACGGGACTGCAGGTAAAACAATGCCTGTTCATCCAATGCACCGATGGTGGAGCCATGAGCGGCAATCACCTCATCGGTATTGACTTCCAACTCAGGTTTGGAAAATATTTTGGCGTCTTCTGACAACAAGATGTTTTTTAAATCTTGGGCAATCACCGAATGATCCGCACCATGAGCCACAAAAGCTTTGGCATTGGTAAAAATTTGTGATACATCATCTGCAATTGAACGATGAATCACCTCACATTCATTGTTTTTATTGTTATGAAACACATTAACAATGTCGGTTATGTTGCTGTTATTGTTTGTTTTATTGATTGACCCAGAACGGTATTTGGCATGCTCAGCATCAAACACGACTTGCTGATTGTGGTGTTGTAAAGCACCACCTGAACGGTGATTCATGGCGTGCATCTCTGCATTTTGAGCCAAATCAAAATGGTTAAAAACCAAACAAACATCGGGGTCTTGTAATTCGCTGTAAGCGGTTCGATGAACACCGGCATCTCGCCCCAATAACCAAGCATTGACCAAATTCAATCGACCACCTGACACCACTTCTTTGAACTGGACGTGGCTGTTGGCACCCACGATGTAGTGGTTGCTGACAAATTGCCATTCATCTCCTGAAAAGTCGTGCACCATGGCGATCACAACATGTTTGCCTTCGGAGTTGGCTGCCACTTCAACCACACAACCTGCTGTCACCAGCGCTTGATTCAGGAGCAATGCGCCCTGTTCTTTTGCCAAACTGTGTGCTTTGACCACCTGCCATTGACCTTCCGTTGCATCCTTCAAAGGCGTGACTTTTAGCCACGTGGGCTGTTCACCCACGACTTCAACGCCTTCTGAAGTCACCACCACACAACAATCAGCTTCCAGTTCTGCCAAATCCAAGTCTTTGGGTTCAACGGTTGATGTGTCTCCCAGTAAGCGTCCAGCATCAGCATAGCGCCATGTTTCCATCTTGCGGTTGGGTGACTCGAACCCATTGAGTTGGGTCAACGCTTCCTTTTTTTGCGCCACCAACCAGTCTGGCAAAGCATTATTTTTTTGACCATCAATGATGGCCTGCCAATCATTGATCAAGCCAGCCATATCCCTGCTCTTCCAGTTCCAATGCCAATGATTTGTCACCTGATTTGACAATCCTGCCATCAGCCAACACATGAACAAAATCTGGCTGGATGTAATCCAGTAACCTTTGATAATGGGTGATGATGACAAAAGAACGATCTGGGGATCGCAATTGATTGACGCCATCAGCAACAATTTTCAAAGCATCGATGTCCAACCCTGAGTCAGTCTCATCCAAAATCGCCAATTTGGGCTCCAGGACACCCATTTGAAACACTTCGTTGCGCTTTTTCTCACCCCCAGAAAAACCCACATTGACCGGTCGTTTCAACAAATCATCACGCATGTTCATGTCTTTGATTTTTTGCTTCACCATGCGCAAGAAACTGGCAGAATCCATTTCAGGCTCACCCCTGTATTTGCGCTGGGCATTCAAAGCCGTTCGCAAGAAATACATGTTATTAACACCCGGTATTTCAACTGGGTATTGGAATGCCAAAAAGACACCTTCGGCAGCCCTTTCTTCCGGATCCAATTCAAGCAAATCCTTGCCCATAAAATCTATGCTGCCTTGAGTGGCTTCGACATGAGGCATCCCAGCCAGGACATTTCCCAATGTGCTTTTGCCTGCACCATTGGGTCCCATGATGGCATGGACTTCACCTGGCTTCACTTGTAGATTCAACCCTTTGAGGATTGTTTTGTCGCCTGCTTTGGCGTGTATGTTTTGTATGTTCAGCATCATCCAATTGCTCCTTCCAATGATATGTCCAACAAAGCTTTCGCCTCGACAGCAAACTCCATGGGTAATTCTTTAAAGACTTCTTTACAAAAACCATCAACGATCAAAGATATGGCGTCTTCTTCACCAATACCGCGCTGCAGGCAATAGTTGAGTTGGTCTTCTGATATTTTTGAGGTCGTGGCTTCGTGCTCAATTTTTGCACTGGGGTTAGCCGACTCAGTGTATGGGTATGTGTGTGCGCCACAGTTCTTACCTATCAACAACGAGTCACATTGTGTGAAATTTCGTGCATGATCGGCTTTTTTGGCCACGCGAACCAAGCCACGATAAGCATTTGAGCTTTGCCCCACCGATATGCCTTTGGAAATGATGGTGGATTTGGTGTTTTTACCCAAATGTATCATTTTGGTTCCGGTGTCAGCTTGTTGGTGGTTGTTCGTCAACGCCACTGAATAAAACTCACCCCTTGAACGGTCTCCCCTCAAGATGCAACTGGGGTATTTCCAGGTGATCGCTGAGCCGGTTTCCACTTGCGTCCAAGAAATTTTGCTATTTTCTCCTTGGCACAGACCGCGTTTGGTCACGAAGTTATAAATGCCGCCTTTGCCATTTTCATCACCTGGATACCAATTTTGGACCGTTGAATATTTGATTTTGGCATCTTTCATGGCCACCAACTCAACCACCGCTGCATGCAATTGGTTTTCGTCTCGCATGGGCGCCGTGCACCCTTCCAGATAACTGACGTAACTGCCTTCTTCAGCCACAATCAAGGTTCGTTCGAACTGCCCTGTGTTGATGGCATTGATTCTGAAGTAAGTCGACAATTCCATCGGACACCGAACGCCTTTGGGAATGTAAACAAATGAGCCATCCGAAAAAACAGCTGCATTCAAAGCGGCAAAATAGTTGTCTCTTGATGGCACCACAGTGCCTAAATGTTTTTGAACCAATTCAGGGTGGTCTTTCACTGCTTCTGAAAATGATGAAAAAATCACACCCGCTTTTTCCAACTCAGCTTTGA
>JAUHZH010000259.1 GCA_030426065.1 Gammaproteobacteria bacterium | reverse complement strand
AATTTTTTGTCACACATGTGGCCACACCCTGGTTGGACGGTAAACATTCTGTTTTTGGCGAAGTGGCTTCAGAAGCCGATCAAGCCGTTGTGAACGCCATTGTCGGTGGCGATTCGATTCAAACCATTGAAGTTTCTGGTGATGTTGATGCCTTGTTAGAAGCACAAGCCGATCGCGTCAAGGAATGGAACGAATACATTTAATACAAGCCGCTAACCAGCTGTTCAATGCTGGTTGCACATCACACCTCAACGGTTCGCAGGGATGTGGGCCGTTTCCTGACATTGTTCATCGAGCCATTTAAATTTTTTTTGTGACGAATGGAGCGTTGTGTTTGCCAGTGACTGATGTAACATCAATGCTTATCTAACAATCATTAAAAAGCTCGAAGCCAGAGCGCAAGGGGAGAGAAATGAAAATAACCCTGACTTCGAGAAGCTGCTTTTACCTTTAAGATCCCTGTGCTATGTGCATCATGCTTTGCAAATTGGCACCTGTTTCATGTCCCATCTTGTGTCCATTAAAAATCTCGACCAACCGAGAGAGAAAGGACAGACCAATTGATTCAGCCTCATCACTTTTTTCTCAGTCCAGTCCTCAAAGGAAGAGGTTCAATGGTAAGAAGTGATGCAAATTAGGGTGAGCTCTTTGTGAATCTACAGCACAAAGCGCGAAATTATAACATGTATATAAGACAATAAAACAGCCGTAAAATAGTATAAAAAGACATATGGCCGCCTTAGTGTGTCAATTATAAAAAACATGTGTGTGTTTAAATAACTTCTATGGTTTGCTTAGTCAGTGATAGGTGAGTTTATCAAGTCCGTAAGGGCATGATTTTTAAGATAGGACGTTGAAACTTAAAAGGTAATTATGATAATCACTTTGAAATTCCAAGACCATGTGTTTGATTTGAATAATTTTTTGCTTTAAGATGCTTTGTCCAATGACCCATGGTCAGGACATAGAAACCTTCTTGATGTGTCCGTCACCCAGATAGGTATATAAAAATGAAAAGTAACAAAGACCAAGCTGCAAAATATTATCGTGTGATTATGGATGCCATTGTCACTCAAGAACTGCCCCCGAGCAAAAAAGTTTCAGAAAACATCTTCTGTGACCTCTTCGGCATGAGTCGAACCATTGCAAGGAACCTGATTGAGCGGCTGATAGCCCAACAGTTTCTGGTTTCTAGTTCGGCCAGGATCACTCAAGTCGCACCTTTAACATTGTTTGAGATCAGACAAAATTTCACGCTGAGAAAAATGATCTTGCCAGAGGTGATTTCTAAAATCAGTACGAAAATTGACTCTGATCAAATCAAAGTGCTTAATGATGCGATTTTGAAATTGATGCCCATCAAAAACGACACCGATGCATTGAAGTTGATGAAACTCAACAAGGAGTTGAATTTGGCATTGTGTGAGCCCATGAATTATCCATTACTCCATGACTGGATTGAGCAACTGGAAGAAACCACCATGCGGATTTATTGGCTCTATTACAAAATAACGGGCAAATTCCCTTATTCGGGCGAGCAGCAGTCCAGCGTTTTGAACATGCTGCAAAAGGAAGAGCCGGGACGAATCAAACAATTTGCTTACGATGTGTTGGCTCAGGCTGAAGAACGCATTTTGAATGCTGTCTTGAGTAATGAGCAATTCTACAAACAAGACCTGACCATTTAATTTCATCCCACTAAGAGAACCCAAACAACCGACTTCAGGGCTTGGGTTCATTTGAACCTTTTTGATTTCCTTCAGTACCCATTCACCGGTTTAGGGGGCAGTGCGGCATTGGACTGGGGTGGTTGTCCCATGAATTTGAAACGGTCTTTGATGGCTTGCACGAAGACAGATGTGCCGTCCGTGAATGGGTCCACGCAGGGTAAGTTCAATTGTGTTGACAACTCTCTCAGGTGGTGTTGACGTCGGTGGGCTTCCATTTCAGAAGTGTTGACTGAAACACCGATACACACACAGTTGGGGTTCACAATCCGGGCACATTGCAAATTGAAATCAATGCACTCTTGAATCGATGGGATGTCGTAATCAGGACAGGTCAAGATGGACTTCCTGCTGCTGTCATGACACAGGATGATGGCATCAGGTTGAGAGCCGTGTAACAAGCCCAAGCTGACACCGGAATATGATGGATTAAAAAGTGACCCTTGTCCTTCAATGATGTCCCAATGGTTGTGCTCATTGTCTGGAGAAATCATTTCAGCTGTACCAGTCAAAAAATCAGCCACGACGGCATCGATGGCTATGCCATCGCCTGCCACCATGATGCCCGTTTGTCCCGTGGCCCTGAAGTCAGCTTTGATTCCGGCTTGTTTCAATTGTTGTGTGAGGGCCAATGCCGTGAATTTCTTGCCCACGGCACAGTCTGTTCCCACCGTTAACAACCTGAAACCAGAACGTTTTTTGCCAGTCCCTATGGGCAGCTTTTGAGGTGTTTCTCGGGTGTTGATGATTTGGGCGCCTGATTCCAGTGCGGACTGTTTCAATGGGGTCATTGCTGACAGGTCATTGTGTAAACCACTGATGACATCCAAACCAGCTTCTAATGCTTGCTTTAATGCCGCAATCCAAGCTTCTGGTAGTTGTCCACCTATGGGCGCAATGCCTATGACCAGGCTTTTCACTCCTGATTTTTTGGCTTCTTCAATGCCCATGTCAGGAACTCCCAAGTCCACTTCACAGCCAGGCAAACGCCATTGGCCCATGACTTTATTTGGTTGCCATTGCTTCAGTCCCATGCCAGTTTTGGCAAAAATGGCGTCAGTGACATCACCCAAAAAAATCAAATGGGGATGCTTGATGGGTGGTTGTTTTGTGTGTATCAACTGCATTTCCTGTTATTTTTTGATTCAAAACTGACTGACCTGGGCTGGCACAGTTCTTGAACCGTATTTAATACAGCTAAATATTACAGTAAGGCAGCATAAAAAACAAGCGATGCAGTCATTGGGGTGAGCATGGTTCAACAGACACAAAAAAACCCAAGTTTGTCACCAAACTTGGGTTCAAATCATCTGATCATTTGTGATCAGCTTTGACTGGATTTCAATGCCGCAACAAATGCGTCCAAATCATTTTCAGTTTTGGTTTCTGTGACACAAAGTAACAGACATTGACCCAATTCAGGGAACTGTTCCGAAACATCAACGCCGGCAACATAATTTTTCGCTGCCATGCGTTCGATGGTCTGACCGGCATCGGTGACGCGCACCAGAAACTCATGGAAGCCTGCGCCATTGAACACCAGTTCAAAACCAGCGTCTTGAAGTTTTTGTTTCAACAACGCTGTGTTGTTGATGCAATTACTGGCCACATTCCTTAACCCTTCAGAACCCAACATTGACATGTAAATGGTCGAAGCGGTCACCATCAGGCCTTGGTTGGTACAAATGTTCGAAGTGGCTTTGGCACGTCTGATGTGTTGTTCACGCGCTTGGAAAGTGAGGGCAAAACCACGCTTGCCATCCAAGTCCTCAGTCATGCCAACAATCCGGCCAGGCATTTGTCGAACCAATTTGTCTTTACACGTCAAAAAGCCGTAATAGGGGCCACCTGATGACATGGGGACACCCATGGGCTGGCCTTCACCACAACAAATATCGGCACCGTTTTCGCCCCAATTACCTGGCGCTGACAACAAAGCCAAAGAGGTTGGGTTGACCAGACCGATGACCAAAGCATTTTGCTCATGTGCCCAATTGGTCATGCCATGAACATCTTCATACAGACCAAAATAGTTGGGTTGTGGTACCACCACAGCGCAAATGTCTTCACCAGCGTGCGCTGTTAACGCGTTTTGATCGACCAAACCTGTCTTGACATCAAAATCAATGTCAACCAACTTGATGTCTTGGTTCTTGACGATGTTGTGCGCCACTTGGCGGTAAACGGGGTTGATGGTTTTGGGTACCAAA
>JAUHZH010000258.1 GCA_030426065.1 Gammaproteobacteria bacterium | reverse complement strand
CACCACTTACATACGCATGATGAGCCACACCGCAGCCGTCAACATCGGTGTCTTTTTTGGTTTGACCGGTCGGATCATTCCGACTTCAAGTGCTTGTACTTCAGGCTCACAAGGCATTGGCTACGCTTATGAAGCCATCAAATACGGCCAACAGGATTTGATGGTCGCAGGTGGCTCCGAAGAACTTTGCCCCAGTGAAGCGGCTGTTTTTGATACTTTGTTCGCCACCAGCTTACAGAATGAACATCCTGAAGTCACGCCAGCGCCTTACGACGCCAAAAGAGACGGTTTGGTGATTGGAGAGGGTGCATGTACCTTGATCCTGGAAGAATTGGAGCATGCCAAGGCCCGTGGCGCGCACATATATGCTGAGGTGTTGGGTTATGCTTGTAACTCAGACGGTAAACACGTCACCCAACCCAACTCAGCCACCATGGAACAGGCCATGTCCATGGCATTGAAAGACGCCAAGGTTTCCACCGATGACATTGACTACATCAATGCCCACGGCACGGCCACCGAGCAAGGTGACATCGCTGAGAGTCAGGCGGCTGCCAGGTTGTTCGGAAACAACACACCCATGAGCTCATTGAAAAGCTACATGGGCCACACATTGGGCGCCTGTGGCAGCTTGGAGGCCTGGATGGGTATCCGGATGATGACAGAAGGTTGGTTGGCCCCCACTGTTAACTTGAAAACCATTGATGAGCGTTGTGGCGATTTGGATTACATTTGTGGCGACATCAGGAAAAAAACATGCGACATCATGATGACCAACAATTTTGCTTTCGGTGGCATCAACACATCTTTGGTGATCAAAAAGTGGGTTGATTGATGTGAGTCAACAATCACCCGATGGGTCTGATGTTGCTCAATGAGTTATCTTCTGTATTGTTGTGGTAATACATGTTCTTATCAGCAATACTGAATGAGTTTTTGCTTTTTGATTTGACCTTATATAACTCATGGTCTGCCAATTCAATGAGTGATTCAATGTTGAATTCTTCATTTATTGTGTTTTGCACCACACCAACAGATGCGCCAAAGCCATGGATGTTATGAATATCGGTCAATTTTTGAGCGATTTCTTTGATTTCGTCAATGATTTTTTGGCACACCACATTGATGTGTTCTAGGTTGGAGTCATACAAAATCATGACAAATTCATCACCGCCAAACCGCGCGGCCAAATCCAGAGGACGACGACATTTTTTGGATAAAATTTGACAGACTTCCAACAGCACCAAATCACCCGCTTTGTGGCCTAGCTTGTCGTTGATCAGTTTAAAATGATCCAAATCAACCAAAATGATGGCAAATGATTTTTGTTCTCTGAAGGCCATTTTATGAACATAATCAGCGTGTTCGAAGAAAGACCTTCTGTTACTCAGTTCGGTTAAATTATCGGTGTTGGCCAATTGATTGATGCGTTTGACCAAATCGTAATTGACTTTCAATACTTTGGTACAGATCCAATTCATCCAAATACAACAAATGGCAAATACAGAATAAAAAACCGTGACGGTGATGACTTCGCTGAAAGTATCATCAGTACCCACATAAACATAAGTGGCATATGCGATGATGATTGCACAACTTAAAATGGATTGATTCAACGGCAAAACCAGCAATATGCCAGCGTAAAATAAGATGATTGCCAAGCCAAATTTGGGGAAATACAAACCATTGGCATGAGCAATCTGATAAATTTCAGCATGACCCACACCAATCAAAATCACGCATGTTGAAGCAAAATAATTAAGCCTGGATCGAGAGAAGTTGTTGGCTTGAAGTATCAAGCTGAACACCAAAATGGTGATGGTAGGGATGACTTGATAAACGATGCGAGTTGATAAGATTTGCTGATAAACGAAGCCTTCAAACCGAACATAATCAAGGTACAAGAACACCCCGATGCTGAAAACAGCAACAAACAACGCAGACTCTCTGATTTTATAAACCTGCTTGAAATAATAATCTTTTTGAATTTGTGCTTTTGCCATCTCGGGTATAGCCAACGCTTTTATCATCCATTATATCAGATAAAACCTTAGCACTCTTGAATTACGAGGCTAAGCAGCAGGCATGATTTGAGTTTTAGTCTAGGTCGATGTGCAAGGGAACCTGTCAGCTGGTCACAGGCCGATTGTAGTGGCGGTGTAAATCACATTGGTTAAAAGCAACTTGCTTACAAAAAATATTGAATCAATCTAATGGCTCCTTTCAATCTTTTTTTCATTCCATGTCCATTGAAATCACACTAATTTATATTTGGCTCTTGATAGGTTTCTACCAGATCAATCGAGAGGTGATAAGCCGATGTGGCCAAATCGTGAGTTTTAATCGAGGTCGTGAGCAAGCCAGAAAAATCGTACGGCTCATACATGTTTTTCAAATTGAACCCTTTGGAGTACTTGGCATAAATGGTCTGGTTGGGTGGTGGAGGAGGAAAGTGTATGCAAGCACCAAAATAAGGCACGATGAAAAATTCAGTGGTTTTGTTACCGTCGATGACCACTGGCACAACAAACCCCGGAATTTTAATTTTTTTGTTGTTCATGGACTCAATGACATCGGTTGACGCCAAGGCATCTTGGTATGCGCCATTTTTCGCCTGCATCAATGTTTTGAAGACGTCATTGGCGATGGCATCATTTTCGGCACCCTCTGGGATGTTCATGATTTCTTCAGGTGGGTTATAAAGCGCTTCCAAATCTTTTTTTGGAATCAGCTCAACCCATTTGGTGTACTGATAGGCTTCAGTTTCTGCTTCGACAGAAACGAACCAAAATAACAGGGTAAAAAAATAAAGTGCTTTCATTTACTATTCAAACAAAAAAACCAACTGTGATATATTGTATCGTTTGTTTTGAAAAGGCACAAATCCATGATAAAAATAAATGGACTGACATTTGATTACAACTCAGGAACTTCAGCACCATTGATTGACATCCCGTCTTGGGAACTACATTCTGGCCATTGTGTGTTTTTGTATGGCGCATCGGGGGCAGGGAAGTCCACATTCATCCATTTACTCTCAGGTTTACTCAAACCCACGTCAGGACACATCGCCATCGATGGTGTCGAGCTCAATCAGCTGAAAACCCGCCAAATGAATCGATTTCGGGCTGATTACATGGGTCTGATCAGCCAACAGTTCAACTTGATTCCTTTCCTTACGGTCAAAGAAAACATCCTCTTGGCCCATTCTTTTCAAACCCGTGATAAAACTGACATGAATGAACGCATGAAGGTGATGATGGGTGAATTGGCATTGTGCGAATCCTTGTTGAATCAAAAAGCCCTTCAACTCAGTATCGGACAGCAGCAAAGGGTGGCCATCATACGCGCCATGGCCAACCAACCCAAATTGCTTTTGGCAGACGAGCCGACGTCCGCTTTGGATGATCAAGCAAAGCAACAATTCATTGAGGTGCTCATGGAAACAGTGAAAAAGCAAGACATGACGCTGCTCTTCATCAGCCACGATCAGTCACTGAAAAGACACTTTCCTGAGGTGATTGAAATGGAGGCCCTCAATGCTGCTTAAATTGGCTTACAAAAGCTTGCTCAGCCGCAAGCCTTCAGTGATTCTGACCGTAGTATCCATCACCACCGGAATCATGCTGATGATTTTGTTGAACTTCACCAACCAACAGGTGAAATCCAGTTTTTCTAAAACCATCAGTGGCATTGACTTGATTGTTGGGGCCAAAACCAGCGACATCAACTTGCTCTTGTATTCGGTGTTTCACAAAGGCTCGCCCGCGGATAACTTCAGTTGGGCCACTTTTCAAGATTTGAAAAAAGACCCTCTGGTGGCATGGGCCATCCCCATTGCCCTTGGTGATTCTCACAGGGGGCACAGGGTGGTGGGTACCGACCCAAGTCACATGAAGCACTTCAAATACGGCAATAACCAATCCTTGTCTATGGCTTCTGGGCAGTGG
>JAUHZH010000257.1 GCA_030426065.1 Gammaproteobacteria bacterium | reverse complement strand
GCTTTAAAATTTTTTTCATTAGAAAGCACTGTTCTACTAAAAAATTTGTATTAAAGTGTTTAATGTGGCTCATGCCTTATTCTCCAAGAAATCATTGGCAAAGCGTTGTAATACACCACCTGCTTCGTAAATCAAGACTTCTTCAGCCGTGTCCAATCTGGATTTTACGGGGATGGTGACTTGTTCGCCGTTTTTGCGCGTCATGATAACTTGCATTTCGGCACCTGGGGCGATTTCACCTTGGACATCGAAGGTTTCTGTGCCGTCGATGGCGTAAGTTTTACGTGTTTCGTTGTTAGTGAACTCTAAGGGCAAAACACCCATGCCGATTAAGTTGGTTCTGTGGATGCGCTCGAAGCCTTCCGCGACAATCACTTCAACACCTGCCAAACGCACGCCTTTGGCGGCCCAATCTCTTGATGAGCCTTGGCCGTAATCGGCACCGGCAACAATGATCAGCGGTTGTTTGCGTTCCATATAGGTCTCAATGGTTTCCCACATGCGCATTTCAGTGCCATCTGGTTCCAATCGTGCCAACGAACCTTGCTTGATGTTGCCATCTGCGTCCAATACCATTTCATTGAGCAATTTCGGGTTAGCGAAAGTCGCACGCTGAGCCGTCAAGTGATCGCCACGGTGTGTTGCATATGAGTTAAAGTCTTCTTCAGGCAAGCCCATTTTGGCCAAATAGGCACCGGCAGCGGATGAGGCTTGGATGGCATTGGATGGCGACAAATGGTCTGTGGTGATGTTGTCTCCCAATACAGCCAAAGGACGCATGCCTTTCATGGTGCGTTCAGCCGCCAAAGCGCCTTCCCAATAAGGTGGTCTTTGGATGTAGGTTGATTTCACATCCCAGTCGTACAAAGGACTGGTGTGCTTGGCGATGATGTCTTGGACATTGAACATCGGCTCGTAAACGGCACTGAAATGTTCGGGCTTGACGCTGGCTTTGATGATGGCGTCGATTTCTTCATCACTGGGCCAAATGTCTTTCAAGGTGATGGGGTTGCCATCGGCATCGGTGCCCAAGGCGTCTTTTTCGATGTCAAAACGGATCGAACCGGCGATGGCATAAGCCACGACCAAAGGCGGTGAGGCCAAAAACGCTTCACTGGCGTGTGGGTGGATGCGGCCATCGAAGTTGCGGTTGCCTGACAACACGGCTGTGGCATACAACTTGCGATCGAGGATTTCTTGTTTGATTTCAGGTCTCAAAGCACCGCTCATGCCGTTACATGAGGTACAAGCATAAGCCACGACGCCAAAACCCAGGTTTTCTAATTCAGGCAGCAATCCCGACTCCTCAAGGTATAAAGTCACGGCTTTGGAACCCGGTGCCAAGGATGTTTTGACCCAAGGTTTACGTAACAGGCCATGTTTGTTGGCATTGCGAGCAATCAAACCCGCGGCAATCATATTGCGTGGGTTGGAGGTGTTGGTACATGAAGTGATGGCGGCAATGATACAAGCACCATCCGGCATCAAGCCGTCTTTGGATTGATAGTCACCGGTCAAGCCTTTGGCTTGCAAATCAGCCACCGCCACTTTGGCATGTGGGTTCGATGGACCGGCTATGTTTCGACCCACCGATGACAAGTCGAAGCGCAAGACACGCTCGTACTTCGCACCCGTCATTTGATCAGCCCACAGGCCTGTGGTTTTGGCGTACTGCTCGACCAATTTGACTTGCTCATCATCACGACCGGTGAGTTTCAAATAATCAATGGTTTGTTGGTCGATGTAGAACATCGCCGCAGTGGCCCCAAATTCTGGTGTCATGTTCGAGATGGTGGCACGGTCGCCCAAGGTCAAAGCCTCTGCCCCTTCCCCGTAAAATTCCAGGTAGCTGGAAACCACACGCTCGTTGCGCAAAAATTCAGTCAAGGCCAAAACAATGTCAGTGCTGGTGATGCCCGCTTGTGGCTTGCCACTCAACTCAACACCGATGATGTCCGGTAAACGCATGTAGGAGGCCCGCCCCAACATCACACTTTCAGCTTCCAAGCCACCCACACCCACGGCAATAACACCCAAGGCATCCACCATCGGCGTGTGGCTGTCTGTGCCAACCAAGGTGTCAGGGAATGCGACACCATCGCGGGCTTGAATCACTGGAGACATGCGTTCCAAGTTGATTTGGTGCATGATGCCGTTGCCAGGCGGCACTACGTTGACATTTTTGAATGCCGTTTTGCACCAATTGATGAAACGAAAACGGTCGGCGTTGCGTCGGTCTTCGATGGCCCTGTTTTTCTCAAAAGCATCTTTCTCATAACCAGCGTGCTCAACAGCCAGCGAGTGATCGACGATCAACTGGGTGGGCACCACCGGATTGATTTGTGATGGGTCACCGCCTTGTTCAGCAATGGCGTCGCGCAAACCCGCCAAGTCTACAAATGCGGTTTGTCCCAAAATGTCATGACAGACAACACGGGCTGGAAACCAGGGAAAATCCAAATCACGCTTGCGCTCAATGATTTGTTTCAACGAATCGGACAGGTGGTCCGGATCACAGCGTCGCACCAGATTTTCTGCCAACACTTTGGATGTGTACGGCAGTTGATCATAGGCGCCGGCCTGTATCGCCTCAACAGCGGCACGGGTGTCATAATAGGCCAGATCCGTTCCAGATAATGACGTTCGGTAGGCTGTGTTCATGGTGATTCCCTATTGGTTGCAAAACCCGGCCATTTTAACGTTTTTGGCAGCCAAAACCCATAAAAAAAGCCCAGAACTCAGCTGGGCTTCAGTCTAATCTAGTGTCCTGTACTTGGATGGGTTATCAGAAGCACTCAATCAAAGCCATCGGCGAAAATGACGTCGTTGTATTCACTTGACCCCACATCACAATCAACCGTTCCATCACCGTCACCATCAATGGGCCTGACTTGCCCTGATTGGTCAACCAAGGACCTGCAGTCCATTTCAAGAATAAAATCCACTGCCGGACCGGTTGGGTTCAAACTGTGGTATGAAGTTGATCCTGTGGTCGCAGTCAAATCAAGATCCAAAACCATACTGAGGTCCGATTCATTGATGACCGCATCACTGGATCCTAAGTTGACACCGACAGAACCGGTGCTGCCATTCAAACCCAATAGGTTGTGATCGCTCATGCTGACCGATTGATTGAAATTTAAAATTTCATTCACAAGTGACCCTTGATTGCCTGTGATCAAAGACTGGCGCAACCTCAATTCACCATCTTCAACCACAATGGCGCCACCGTCTTGGTTGGTACTGTTCATGGTGACAGTCACTTGAGACAAAATCACTCGACTTGTGTAGTACATGTAGCCATAGCTGCCGTTACTGATGTGAATGGCGCCTGCGCCTGATTCGCTGCTGTTGCCACTGACTGTGGAGTTGTTCAGTGTGACGATGCCGTTGTACAAGAACGCAGTGGTTAAAAACAATGCGCCACCTTTGGCTTGATTGGCGTTGTGGTTGTTTGAAATGTTTGAATGATTGATGCTGCCTGAAGCACCCACCAAGGTGATCCCAGCTGAACCAAAGGACGCGTTGGGCTTGCCTGAGTTGTCTTCCACACGCGTGTGATTCATTTCAAAAGCACCGGAATAGTGATAAATGCCACCACCCTCGTTGCCAACGATGACGCTGTTGTTGATGGTCAAGTCACCATAAAATTGGTGGATGGCGCCGCCTCGGTTTCCATTGGGACTGATGCCACCAGTGAGGGTGACGTCATTGACGGTCAATTCACTGAAATCGCCTTCGATGATTCTGAACTCGGGTGCAGCTGCATCGCGACTGATGGTAGATGAATTGCCATTGATGGTTAGGTTGTCTGTGATGGTTGGCAGTGCAGTATTGAGCACAATGTCACTGCCAGGAGTCAACTCCAACACATCATCACCTGAGCCGGCGGCACAGCCACCTGTTGCCACATCGTCATTAGCCGAGGTGATGGCATCATGTAAAGTGCAAATGCCATCAACCACAATGGTGTCTGC
>JAUHZH010000256.1 GCA_030426065.1 Gammaproteobacteria bacterium | reverse complement strand
ACTGTAGCATCTGAATATGATTGAGGAAAACTTTTTCACCAACAACGAAACCATCATTTCTGGGTTCAACTACCACCCTTAATCCCTTGACATCATGAGCTGTAGAGTCATACAACTTGCTATCTGGCTTTTTTTCCGGACTAGAAGAACAAGTGTTTACGAAAAGTAAAATGAGTGGGAAAAGAATTTTTTTCATATGTTATATCTCAAATGAAGGAGTTGTATATTTAACTAGGCTTTACGTCTTTATTTTGCACCAGAAATTTATTGGTGTATTGATTCAGTGCTTCCAAATACCCTTCTTGGGTGGGATCCAACCAAATCGCACCTTGTTCTTTGCGCAGCCAGGTCAGTTGTCGTTTGGCCAATTGACGGGTGGCGGCGATGGCTTTGAATTTGAAGTCATCGAATGTGGTTTTGCCTGCCAAATGCTCCCAGGCCTGTCGGTAACCGACCGAACGCATGGAAGGTAATTCGGGGTGATTCTTGGGTTCGGCCATCAAGGTCTTCATTTCATCCAAGAAGCCTTGTTCAATCATGATTTCGAAGCGCAGGGCGATTCGGTCGTGCAGGACGCTGCGGTCTTCGGGTGAAATGATGATTTTCAAAACATCCATGTCCAATGACTGACCTTGATCTTGGTCATACCAATGGGTCATGGTTTGGCCCGAGGCGAGGTAAACCTCATAAGCCCGATTGATGCGCTGGGGATCGTTGGGGTTGATGCGCTCGGCACTTTCTGGATCGATTTCAGCCAAAAGGCCATGAACATGGGCCCAGCCATGGTTTTGGGCAATGGATTCAATGTCTGCCCGAATTTTCGGATCGGCTTCGGGCAAGTTCGACAGGCCATGTTGCAAAGCGTTGAAATACAACATGGTGCCGCCTGCCAAAATGGGCATCCGGCCAGCCTCATGACTTTGGGCCATCAGGGTTTTGGCATCAGCACAAAAGTTAGAGGCCGAATACGGCTCCCAAGGCTGGCAAACATCCACCAAAGCATGGGGCGCTTGGCGCAGGGTTTCGGCATCGGGTTTGGCGGTGCCAATGTCCATGCCTTTGTAAACCAAAGCCGAATCCACAGAGATGATGTCGCCGCCGTATTTTTGGTGCAGCAGGATCGCCGCATCGGTCTTGCCCGCAGCGGTTGGGCCCATCAGGAATATGGCTTGGGGTTTCATGGGTTCAATTGTCGCCGACCGAGTCCGTGATGAAACGGATGATCGCTTTTTGCTTTAAATTGATGTTTATGAAGATGGTTAAAAACATTAAAAAAATCACAATGTTTATGGTGCCAAAAAAATAGTCCACAACATCTGTAAAATGCACCAAAACAGCAGCTAACAACAAAAAAAACATGGTGATTTCTGTTTTTTTGTTGATGGACTTGATGTGTTTTTTCAGTTGCTCTTGTTTCATGTTCATGTTCGTTGCCCTCCCTAAAAAGCAGTTTGTCTAATTGTTTTCCGTGGCATCTGTAAGATGTCGAACAATGGCTTTTTGTTTCAAACTATGAGCTTGATTTGACACCAATAAATACAACACAGCCACCGTCAAAAATAATTCAATGATACTGACATTAATTAATTTCTTTGAAAAGGCCAAAAGCCCTATAAGAAATGTCCAGACCAAAGCAATTCTGATGATTTTGGACACTTTGTCAATTTTCTTAAAGTAAGCCGTCATTTGTGTTTTTATTATGGTTTCCATCATTGTCCTCTTAAAAAAAGTTTATCCAATTGTTTCATGTCCAGTTGAGCCCAGGTCGGCCGGCCATGATTACATTGGTCAGACCGCAAGGTGTTTTCCATGTCGCGCAACAAGGCATTCATTTCCATGATGGAGAGTTGGCGGTTGGCGCGCACCGATCCATGACAGGCCATGGTGGACATGATTTCGTTGACCGCGGCTTCGATTTTTTGGCTCGAGCCCAAGGCAACGATTTCACTGAGCACGTCTTTGATCAGGTTTTCTACATCACCGTGGGCCAACAATGCCGGTACTTTGCGTATCACCACACTTTCATCGCCCAATGGCGAAATTTCAAAGCCCAATTTCTGGAACCAGGCCTGTTGTTGCTCAACGGCCGCCACTTCTCGTTCTGAAACATTGACCTGAATCGGCACCAAAAGTTTTTGGTTTTTGAGCTGGTCTTCGTTGAAACGCTGTTTCATTCTTTCATAGGTGATGCGTTCGTGGGCCGCATGCATGTCGACTACAATCATGCCGTGGGCGTTCTCAGCGATGATGAACACCCCATGGATTTGTGCTTTGGCAAAGCCCAAAGGGGGCATGTCTTCGGCATCATGTTCTGGCAAGGTCGCTGCATCGGCTGGGAATTCAGGCAGTGTTGAGGCGCTTTGCTGGGTTTGGTTTAAATAGTCAAAGCTGGCTTGAGGTGACGTCTCGCGAACAGGAAAACCACCTGCTCCTGCGCCGCCCATCGGCAAGCGGCTTTGCATTTGTGAATAATCGGGCACAGGTGCTTGTTCAGCCTGATTTTGTAGTTCATTGATTTGACCCACGCGGGTTTCAGCCAGCGATTGGTGGATCGAGCCAAAAATAAAATCATGAACCAAGCGCGAATCTCGAAAACGCACTTCGTGTTTGGTCGGGTGAACGTTGACATCAACCAGCTCTGGATCCATGTCCAAATACAAAACAAAGGCGGGAAAACGCCCATGAAACAAAACATCTTGGTAAGCTTGTCTGATGGCATGCCCGACCAGTTTGTCCTTGATCATCCGGCCATTGATGTAAAAAAACTGGCGGTCTGGTTGGGCCCGGTTCCAATTCGGTTTCGCCACCCAGCCAGACATCCTCAAATGGCCACGTTGTTGCTCAATATAGATTGCGTTGTCGATGAAGTCTTTGCCACACAACAGGTTGATGCGCTGGTGCTTCAGTGCATCGGACGCACCGCCTTGTGAATTGCGCACCATTTTGCCATTGTGCGACAAACGGAACGTCACATCAAAGCGGGACAAACTGACCCGTTTGATCAACTCATCGATGCGCAAGAATTCGGTTTTGTCGGTTTTCAAAAAGCGCCGCCTGGCCGGTGTGTTGTAAAACAAATCGGTGACGATGATGGTGGTGCCCACCGGGTGGGCGGCCGGCTCGGCCGCTTCGATGGCGCCACCATGGGCAGACACTTTGAATGCCAAGTCGGCATCTGTGTGTTTGGATGTGATTTCAAAGCGGCTGACCGAAGCGATGCTGGGCAAAGCCTCACCACGAAAGCCCAAAGTCCCCAATGCCTCGAGGTCATGCAACGAAGCAATTTTGCTGGTGGCATGCCTTTGTAAAGCCATGGACAAATCGGTGCGGCTGATACCGTGACCGTTGTCAGTGATTTTGATGCGCTTCTTCCCGCCCACCTGGATGTCAATGTCAATCACGGTCGCACCGGCATCCAGTGCATTTTCGACCAGTTCCTTGACCACAGAAGCCGGTCGTTCCACCACTTCTCCAGCAGCGATTTGGTCAATCAATTGATCAGGGAGTTTTTGAATGCTCATGCTGTGTATTTTAAAGGCTCAAAGAAAAAGAGGGAACTTGATGTTCCCTCTTTTTGTTGCTGGTTATTATCTTCCTCGAATCAAAGAACCGAACCGCCAGGCACCCATGGGGCACCGGCTTGGTACAGTTTGCGTTCAAATTCAGGGATGGTTTCTTCAACCAGCTTCTTGATCGCCGCCTGTTGTTCCTTCAGTTCTGATTCAGCAATCTCAGTCACCTGAAGGTGGGTTTGGGTGGGACCATAAGTGGCCAACGCGGTACCGATCATGGCCGTGCCAATGCGGCTGCCTATGGTGACGTGGTTGGACTGTTCGCCGATTTCATTTTTCGCTTGATGACCATTCAAGGTGGTGTTGATGCGCTCCAATTGACTGCGAATGGCCAGCAATTCTTGGTCCAATGTGCCCGGTAGACTGGTGCTTTTTGCCAGTGCTTGGCGCATTTGATCATTGCGCTTG
>JAUHZH010000255.1 GCA_030426065.1 Gammaproteobacteria bacterium | reverse complement strand
TGAGGTCTTGCATGGCTTTGATTTTTTTACCCCATGGACTGTGGCTGGGAATGTCCTTGGCGGCATTCCATTGGCTGCTGATGAAATACATCCTGGGACGGGCTTGCCTGAGTTCACCACAGCGTTTCTTGGCGTTTTTGAGTGCTGTTTTTCCAGTTTCGCTGTTGCCAATGGAGCGGTAGATGAACCCCGAAGTGAATAAGTCACACCCCAAAAACACCGCTTGGAACACCTGTGTTTCGATGAACAAATCATCACTGAATATCGGCTGGGTTGATTCGAGCATCAAGGCATCTATTTGATCTGTTATGATCTTTTGGTCTTGTTGGTGCTGTTTTATGGATTCGGCTGAAGAATCGTTTTTTTTCCCGGTTTCAACCACTTGCGAGATGTCTGTTGATGTTGAAAGTTCATCAGACTCCTTACCCTCATCTGTTTGCTTGGTTTGCCATCGATACAAGACCATCGCAAGAACAACCAACATCAGCAGCATGGCTTTACGAACCATATTCCACCTCCATGGCTTCCAAAACCAACAACACGTCTTCCACTTGATTGGGGCTCAAGTGGTGGTTCAATAAGTAACTTTCGACATCCAAACCACAGGCTTCAACGCGTGATTGGAAGCCGTTCAATCCCAAGCACATTTGAATGGACAGCTGGCTGCTGGCACTGCAATCGTGGCCGAGGGCACACAAGTACAACAAAGACGCAGGGTTGGCCGCAAACCGAAAATAACTGGCATCACTGACACCCATCATTTGCATCAACGGCTCTCAAGGCGTCGTTGAGCCTGGTAACAACTCATTTTTGGCATAACTTAAACCAATGATGCCCATGTAACTTGGTCCATTGGCCCATTCAGACATGGTTTTGGCCAATAAAAACACATCCGGATTTTGACTTGTGACATTCGCTTGAACCGCTTGCCATGAAAGCAGCAGTTGCTGTTTAGCCTCTGCATAGGCAGGATCTGCTGTGTTGTACCGGTTTTGCTTTTTTAACTCAATTGCTTCTACTTCTGCGTTGATTTGGTTCAATTGAGTTAAGGCATGTTGGGCATCCATTTGCTCATTCAAGGCTTTGCGCTCACGATAAAGTTGCCTCAGCTGATCTTGCATCGCCGTCATTTCAGCGTCATTGATTTGGTTGATGTTTTTCCTCACCTCAGCCACATGCTTCCTATCAGACTTGACCTGTTCGTTCAGTTGAATTTGTTGGGCAATTTGTTGTTCTGTGGTGCTGTCAGGCTTCATTTCAGACAACAACTGCCACAAGTGGGTGTCAGGTAATTTGTCTTGTTGTCCTTCCATGTCATTCCAATCGATTGACAAGTAAGCTGCGGTTTCACTTCTGACCTGATCACACTGGTCCTGATAAGCTTTCAATGACTCCAAATAAGCGGCTTTGCCATGCGAGAAATCAAACTGTTGGGCTTTTAACTCAAAGGTGTCGTTGACAAATTCTGCACCGCCATTGTCTTTGTTCCGGTTCAGGTACCAGTAATAATTTTTACAGGTGACGGCTTTTTCCCAACGCCGGTAAGTGGCCAAGTAAGTCCATTCATTGGCCTTGGTTTGATCAGCAACGGTTGCTTCCCTATTCTTGTCATCAATGGGTTCTTCTTTCGGTTTTTTCTTGGCCAAACTTTTCATATGCTCGGCTTTTTTCTCCCCCCCAGTAGCACCTTCAAAACTGACCACATTGGGCTGGCTTACTTTCTTGTTCCGTACATCATCTGACCGCCCTTCCTGCTGCCAAAACCAGAAAACCAACCCAGCCAGAAGGCCAAGTGCCAAAATCCATTTCAGCCTGGCATTCATAATTCGTGGTAGAGGTCGGCTGGTTTGAATTTTTGATGCACCAAGCCGAGGTCTTTGAGGGTGTCTGTGGTTTCAATCAAGACGTCTTTTTTCAAATTGATGTGCTCACTCCAGCGGGTGTAGCTGAGCCATTCTGTGACGTCTTCGGGCAACAGGTCATACTTTTGTGCGATGGTTTGGATGTTTCCGGGGTCGTTAAACAACCGCTTGGCTTGGCCAAAGGTTTTTTCTAACAGGGTTTTGACCTTGTCAGCATGGAGCACCAAGGCCTGATGGCTGGCAACAACCACAAAGCATGACCACGGTGTTGGGCATTCTCCAATGCGACGAAATTCACCGTTGTCGACATAGGGCTTGGTGGTGAATTTTTCCCAGAAAAACACATCGGCTTGGTCTTCTTTGAATGCCAAACGGGCGCCGTCCAGGTTGTTGATCACTCGGAATTGCAGTTTGTGCACTGGCCAGCCTTGGCTTCGAGCATGGACATACGGCATCAAATGCGAACCTGACCCGTAGCGACTGATGGCATAGCGGTGGTGGTAAATTTCGTTGACGTCGTGGATGTCACAATCCGCAGGCACGTGAATGCCCCAAATGATGGGTGAATCTGTGTAGAAGGAAACGATTTGGTAGTTGGCGTTTCTTGAGATGCCTGAAATGGCTCCTTCCGTCAACAGCACAGCCAGATCCAACTCATCGTTTTTGATCGCCTGGATCATGCCGCCGGTGCCTTCATAATAATCGGTCCATTCGGCCTTGATGCCTTCGGCGTTCAGCTCGCCGCTGTTGATGGCCATGTGCCATGGCAGGTTGTAATGTTCGGGTACACCGCCAATTCTGAGTCTGATCATGAGATTTTTAGTAGTATTTAAGTGATGTTAATGAGTGTAGCAAAGGTGATGTTTTATTTCTTGTGCGCAAAGTCACATCCACATGCTATGATTTAAACATGAAATTGTATCTGTTTTTGTGTTTGTTTGCCGCTGAAATTCTGGCCAATGATGACTACGAGCTGTTGGTGCTCGGAGACCGCAGCCAACCCGTGTCCTTTTATTTGCTGCCCATGAGCTATCAGGGTGAAGGCGTGAATCCCAGTTACGAGGTTGAAGAAGCCATCAAAGTGGCGCTGTCCAGCGCGGGCTTGTTCACCATGCCCCTGCGGACTCAAGTACCCTCAGACACCGAAAACTTGAGCGCCTGGCAAATGCAAAACATCCGCTTTGTTTTAACAGGTCATTTGTTCGAACACAACAACAGCCTGTCACTCCGATTGCACGTACAAGACACTTTTTTGAATGACGGCTTTGCCATCACTGGCATTTTAATCCCTGACCAATTGCGCACCAGTGCAGGGATGTTTGCTGACCAAATTTACCGCAGTTTCTTTTACGCCGCTTACACCACCCGAAAAACGTTACAAGAATTGGAAAATGAAAACGCCGCATTGACGAATTACTTGCACCACATTGTCAAAACATATAAAAGCCATTGGCAGTCAGGCGACGCCCGTGGCGAGTGCTTGGTGGACATCCAACAATTACCTGGCGGGGATGTGTTCACCCATAAAATGCAAAAAAATTGCTTTGCCAATGAAGCATTTGCAGCTGAAATTCAATCTTTGTTAGATCAAGTTCAACAGCTGCCATACGAACACCACAAGGCGCAATTCAACAAATACCTTCACATCACCTTCAGTCGTTGATGGGTGAATCAGTTGTGGGGCCGACTTGACTCCGATTGGGCATTGCGATTCAAATGCAATCCAGTGTCAATCAAATGGCCATCCATGCCCCAAGTTTTCATTTGATCAACCGCCCACTGGGCACTTTGATCTTGATGGCATTCATTGCATGCATTGGGCGAGTTTTCCAGACCCATTCTGACGGACAGCAAGGGATTGGGGATGCTGCCCATGTTGTGACTTCTGACGAAATGAGGAACACCAGACACCAGGTTCAAAATGTCTTTGGGCATATGACAATCATAACAATAGGATCCGGATGTGCCCGCTTTGTGTTTGCTGTGATCCCCAGAGTTTTTCACAATGTCCATGTGACAGTCACTGCAAAACTGATTGCTTTGCACACTGGCTTGTAACAAACCTTTTGACACCGGCTTTTTGTTGTCATGGGGGTCGTGGCAGCTGTAACAGCGCATGTCGGTGG